>DASVOY010000283.1:0-1870 GCA_036383115.1 Allostellaceae bacterium | reverse complement strand
AGTTGTTGATGGTCTCGCTGATGCCGGGCTGCGTCGGCATGCCCGAGAGGAAGCCGCCGCCGTAATGCGGGCCGAACAGCGACTGGATGCCCTGGAACAGCAGCGCGCCGCCGGCGATGCCGGCCGCGGTGGTCGCCGCCTGGCGCAGGAAGCCCGAGCCGGCGCCGGGCGTCAGCGACGGCGCGCCGGCGGGCGGCGCGGCGGACTGAGCGGGCGCGCTGGCGCCGCTCGATTGGCTCCACACCGGTGCGGGCGCAGCGCTCGGCGGCGTCGATCGCGTCCAGGCGCCGGCCGAGGGTACGCTGCCGCGCCCGTCGCCGCCGAGGAAACTGCTTTGTGGCTGCGCCTGCGGCGTGGACGCGGCTTTCGCTTGCGCGAGCTGGCGCTCGAGCTCGGCGATGCGGCTCTCGGCGTTGCGCAGCGCCATGTCCTGGATCAGCACGGTCTGCACCAGGTAGTAGGGCGCATCCGGCTGCTCCGTCATCGCGCGGCCGATGAGCGCGTCGGCCTCGGGATCCTTGGGCTGCGCGCCATGCTGCTCGAGACGAGAGAGAAGAGCGGTGACGAGATCGCGTTCCTGCGGCGTCATGGTGCCTCCCATGGATCGGGCCGCCTAAGAGATCGGGTGGCGGGCCTCGCGCCGCAAGGGGCGCGACACCCAATCCGCTACAGCCCGCGATTGCCCATGGCGAGGAATTTCTCGCGCCGCTGCGTGCGGAGCCCGGCGGCGTCCATGCCGAGCAGCGGGCGCAGCTGCGTCTCGATGGCGTCGCCCAGCGCCGCCATCGCCGGCTCGCGCTCGCGATGCGCGCCGCCCAGCGGCTCCGGCACGATCACGTCGATGACGCCCAGCTTGAGCAGATCCTGCGCGGTGAGCTTCAACGCCTCGGCCGCGTCCTGCGTATTCTCGCCGCTGCGCCAGATGATCGAGGAGCATGCCTCGGGCGAGATCACCGAATATGTCGAGTGCTCGAGCATCAGCACGCGGTTGGCGGCGGCCAGCGCCAGCGCGCCGCCCGAGCCGCCCTCGCCGATGATCGCGGCGACCAGCGGCACGCGCAGCTGTAGGCACATCTCGATCGAGCGCGCGATCGCCTCGGCCTGGCCACGCGCCTCGGCGTCGATGCCGGGATATGCCCCGGCGGTGTCGATGAAGGTCAGCACCGGCAGCCCGAAGCGGTCGCCGAGCTCCATCAGGCGCCGCGCCTTGCGATAGCCCTCGGGCTTCGCCATGCCGAAATTGTGGCGCAGCCGGCTCTCGGTGTCCGTGCCCTTCTCATGCGCCAGCACGACGACGCTGCGGCCGCGGAAGCGGCCGAGCCCGCCGAGGATGGCGCGGTCCTCGCCGAAAGCGCGGTCGCCGGCGAGCGGCGCGAAATCCGTGATGAGCTGCTTGATGTAATCGGAGCCGTGCGGCCGATCCGGATGGCGCGCGAGCTGCACCTTCTGCCACGGCGAGAGCTTGGCATAGGTCTGGCGCAGCAGCCGGTCGACCTTGGCCTCGAGCCGCGTCACCTCGTCGGCGATGTTAATATCGCTGCCGTTGGAAAGGTGTCGGAGCTCGTCGATCTTGCCTTCGAGCTCGGCCAGCGGCTTCTCGAAGTCGAGGAAATGGCGCATCGGGCGCGATCCCTAGCACAGGACCGCCGCGGATGCTACCCTGCGGAGTGCCGTGGGCTGGGATCGCCGAGGCGGCTATGCTGGCCCGCGATCACAGGAGGCTCGCCATGCCCGCCGCTACGGCTCCCGTCGCTTTCCGCGCCATGGACGCGCCGCCACGCGCGCGACCCAGCTGGTATCCCGCGCCGTTCGCCAAGACGATGGAAGGGCGCACCAAGCGGCCGCTCGGCGACCTGTTCGGCCTCGGCAA
>DASVOY010000282.1:0-3158 GCA_036383115.1 Allostellaceae bacterium | reverse complement strand
CCCATCCCAAATGGGCCGGGCGCTGCGATGCCTGCGGCGGCTGGAATACGCTGGTCGAGGAAGTCGTCCGCGAGAGCGCGCCCAAGGGCCTCGGCAGCGCCAAGGGCCGCAGAATCGCCTTTGCCGGGCTCGACGGCGCGGCGCAGGCCTTGCCGCGGCGGATCAGCGGCATCGCCGAGTTCGACCGCGTCTGCGGCGGCGGCATGGTGCCGGGCTCGGCGCTGCTGGTCGGCGGCGACCCCGGCATCGGCAAGTCCACCGTGCTGCTCCAGGTCGTAGCCGCGCTCGCCTCGGGCAAGGCCGGCGAGCCGCTCACCTGTGCCTACATCTCCGGCGAGGAATCGCTCGACCAGGTGCGGCTGCGCGCGGCGCGGCTGGCGGTCGCCAGCGCACCGGTGCAGCTTGCCGCCGCCACCAGCATCCGCGACATCGTCGCCTCGCTCGATGAGGGCGACACGCCCAACGTGGTCGTCGTCGATTCCATCCAGACCATGTATCTCGACACGCTCGACAGCGCGCCCGGCACGGTGAGCCAAGTGCGCGCCTCGGCGCAGGAGCTGATCCGCCTCGCCAAGCAGCGCGGCTTCTCCGTCATCCTCGTCGGCCACGTCACCAAGGAAGGGCTCATCGCCGGCCCCCGCGTGCTCGAGCACATGGTCGACACCGTGCTCTATTTCGAGGGCGAGCGCGGCCACCAGTTCCGCATCCTGCGCGCGGTCAAGAACCGCTTCGGTCCGACCGACGAGATCGGCGTCTTCGAGATGACCGATGCCGGCCTCGCTGAGGTGCCGAACCCGTCCGCGCTCTTCCTCGCCGAGCGCCACGGCGAGGTCTCCGGCGCCGCCGTCTTCGCCGGCATGGAGGGCACCCGCCCTGTGCTGGTGGAGATCCAGGCTCTGGTGGCGCCCTCCTCGCTCGGCACGCCGCGCCGCGCCGTGGTCGGCTGGGACAGCAGCCGGCTTGCCATGGTGCTGGCGGTGCTCGAGGCGCGCTGCGGCGTGCAGATCGGCGCCAACGATGTCTACCTCAACGTCGCCGGCGGCCTGCGCATCGGCGAGCCGGCGGCCGATCTCGCGGTGGCGGCGGCGCTGGTCTCGGCGCTCAACTTGCAGCCGGTGCCGCCGGAGACCGTGGTCTTCGGCGAGATCGGGCTCTCGGGCGAGATACGCCCGGTGGGCCAGTCCGACGCGCGGCTCAAGGAGGCGGGCAAGCTCGGCTTCACCGCCGCCCTCGTCCCGCCGCAACGCGGCCGGGGCAAGGAGCGCGAATCGATCGCCGGCGTCACGCCGCGCGAGCTCCGGCATCTCCGCCATCTGGTCGAACTTTTCGAGGATCTGCCGCGCCGCGCTGCGCGCAGCCTCGCCACCCCGGGAGTGCGCCGATGAACTGGCTCGAGATCATCGTGGTGACGGTGATCGTGATGTCAGGGCTCTTCGCCTTCAGCCGCGGCTTCGTCAAGGAGGCGCTCTCGATCGTCGCCTGGGTTGGCGCTGGTTTCGCCGCGCTCTATGGCGCTGCCTACCTGCTGCCGGTCGTGGCCCGCATCCTGCCCAGGGGGCCGGTGACGGACGCGATCGTGATCATCGTCATGTTCCTGGCCGTGCTCGTGGTCCTGTCGCTCGTCACCTCGGCGGCGTCGCGGCGCATCAAGCACAGCGGGCTCTCCGCCGTCGACCGCACGCTCGGCCTCATCTTCGGCCTGGTGCGCGGCGTGCTGCTGGTCTGCCTTGGCTATCTGGCCCTCGCCTGGGCCCTGCCGGCGGAGGACCAGCAGCAGCCGAGATGGATGGTCCGCGCCCGGACACTCCCCTTCCTCGAAACGGGGGCCGACCAGCTGCGCCTGCTGGTGCCCGCGGTCTACCGCCATAAGGCGGCCGCCGCGGCCAGCGACACCCGGCACACCGCCGAGCAGATGAAGCAGGCGGCCGAGGCGATTCGCGCCCTCAGCACGCCGCGGGCACCCGCAGCGCGCGAGCGCGGCGCGGGTTACACGCCCGACGATCAGCACGAGCTCAATCGGCTGATCCAGCAGCAGCAGAATTCGCAATAAAAAATAGAAGACGGTTCAACGCACTGGCGATGGACGAGGGTTGCGTGTAGAAGACCGTCTCGAGGCGCTCGACATCGTGGCGCGCAATCCCCACCTGTAGCGCGCGAGGATGCCGGCACCGGGGATCGACATCCTTAACCAAGGCAGCCTCATGCCGACCACCCACCCTTACGACGATGATCATCTGCGGGAAGAGTGCGGCGTCTTCGGCGTCTTCGGTCACGCCGAAGCGGCGGCGCTGGCGACACTCGGGTTGCATGCGCTGCAGCATCGCGGCCAGGAGGCGGCCGGCATCGTCGCTTATGACGGCAAGGAGTTCCCCGCCCACCGGGCCATGGGCCTCGTCGGCGAGCATTTCAGCTCCAAGGAAGTGATCGGCCGCCTCAAGGGGCATTCCGCCATCGGCCATGTGCGCTACGCCACGACCGGCGAGGTGGCGATGCGCAACGTGCAGCCGCTGTTCAACGATTTCAGCTTCGGCGGCCTCGCGATCTGCCACAACGGCAACCTTACCAACGCGTATCATCTGCGCCGCCAGCTCATGCGCCGCGGCTGCCTGTTCCAGACGACGAGCGACACCGAGGTCATCAACCATCTCATCGCCACCAGCCTGAAGCACACGGTCGAGGCGCGCATGGTCGATGCGCTGCGCCAGATCGAAGGCGCCTATTCTCTGGTGGCGCTGACGAAAGACGGCATCATCGGCGTGCGCGATCCCTTGGGCGTGCGGCCCCTGGTGCTGGGCAAGCTGGGCGACGCCTGGATCCTGGCGTCGGAGACCTGCGCCCTCGACATCATCGGCGCCGAGTTCGTGCGCGATGTCGAGCCGGGCGAGCTCGTCACCATCAACGCGGCGGGTGTGCACAGCATCAAGCCCTTCGACCACGTGCGCAAGCGCTTCTGCGTCTTCGAATACATCTATTTCGCCCGGCCCGACAGCGTCGTCGACGGCCACAATGTCTATGAGGTGAGGAAGCGCATCGGCGCCGAGCTCGCCCGCGAGAGCCCGGTGTCCGCCGACATGGTGGTCCCCGTCCCCGATTCCGGCGTGCCAGCGGCCATCGGCTACGCGCAGGAGAGCGGCCTGCCCTTCGAGCTCGGCATCATC
>DASVOY010000281.1:0-2632 GCA_036383115.1 Allostellaceae bacterium | reverse complement strand
GGCGCGGCTCGCCGCCGCCGCGTGGCGACCTGGCCTGCGGCCGCCGCGGCCGCGGCCCCTCTATCTCCGGGCGCCCGACACGACGGCCCCGCGCCGCGCGCCGGTCGGCCCATGACGCGGCGCCTCCGGCCGATCGGAGCGGCGGATCTCGCCGGCCTGGCCCGGCTCCATGCGCAGTGCTTTCCTGACGACGCCTGGGATGCGCCGGCGCTGGCCGAGCTTCTGGCCATGAAGGGGGCGAGCGGGCATCTCGTCGAGGAGAGAGGCGGCGACGGGCCGCTCGGCCTCATCCTCGACCTCATCGTCGCTGATCACGGCGAGATCCTGACCCTCGGCGTGGCACCGGCGGCGCGGCGGCAGGGTATAGCGCGGATGCTGCTCGACGACCTCTTCCGCCGCGCGCGGCGGGCGGGCGCGCGCAGCATCGGACTCGAGGTGGCGGCCGACAACGCCCCGGCGCGACGGCTCTACGAGGCGAGCGGCTTCACGCCGACCGGGCGGCGGCCCGGCTACTATCGCCGCCTCGGCGCGACAGTCGATGCCCTGGTCTTTCGCCTCACGCTGCTTGAGTGATGCGAAACAGCAACTTGCCGGTTCGCGCTATTGACTGCCGGTCAACTGGTCTTGCGCGGGACGCGCAAGTCGGCAGGCGGCGCCGGGCGACGTTTTTCATGCGTCTGCAGGCTGTTGTCACGTCACGGCAAAAAAGTAGTCTTTTTGCCGACATGCTCATTGCTTCCCCACAGGAAAACACATATATCGATACAAGTCCCGCGTAGAGGACTTGTGACGCATGACTGAAAATACCAACTCAAACGATCTGTTGGCATTGACGACCGAAATCGTGGCGGCGCATGTGTCAAACAATACGGTGGCGGTCGGTGATCTGCCGCAGCTAATCAACCAAGTCTATCAGTCGCTTTCGAGCATCGGCAAGGCGCCGGCGCCGACGGCGGAGCGGCCGCAGCCGGCGGTCAGCGTCAAGCGCTCGGTCCATCCCGACTATATCATCTGTCTCGAGGACGGTAAGAAGCTGAAGATGCTCAAGCGCCACCTCAAGACCGCCTATGACATGACCCCGGACGAATACCGGGAGCGCTGGAGCCTGCCGCCGGACTACCCGATGGTCGCGCCCAACTACGCCCGCCAGCGCAGCAAGCTCGCGAAGGAGATCGGGCTGGGCACGCGAGGCCGGCGGACCAACGCGGCCTGACCAGTCACGCGGCGATTTGCCCGCCCCTGCCGGGACGGGCCGGTGTAGGCTGAACTCCCCCTCTTGCGGTATATTGGGGAGTGGGGCCAATGCGACAGGTGGTAATGCCCTCGCGGCTCGAGCAACTCTGCCTGGACAAGGGGCTGAAAATGACGGAGCAGCGCCGGGTGATCGCGCGCGTGCTGTCGGATTCCGCCGATCACCCCGATGTCGAGGCCGTCCACCGCCGCGCCACGGAGATCGATCCCAAGATCAGCATCGCCACCGTCTACCGCACCGTTCGGCTCTTAGAGGAGGCGAACATTCTCGCGCGCCACGATTTCGGCGATGGACGGGCGCGCTACGAGGAGATGCCGACCGACCATCACGACCACCTGATCGACCTGCAGAGCGGCCGGGTGATCGAGTTCCGCAACGAGGAGATCGAGAAGCTTCAGCGCGAGGTAGCGGAACGACTGGGCTACCGGCTGATCGAGCATCGCCTTGAGCTCTTCGCCGTCCCCCTCAACCAGGGCAAGGCCGAACGCAAATGATCCCTTGCCGCCGCGAGGCGCCGTGATCGAGCCGCAGCGTCACGCCGTCACGTCAGTCGCCGCGGCATCGGTCGTCGACGTGCGCTCCGGCGCGCTCCAGGTGCGCCTGGCCGAGACCGTCGCCGACATCGACGCGGCGCAGGCGCTGCGCTATAGCGTCTTCTACGACGAAATGGGCGCGGCGCCGAGCGCGGAGATGGCGCGGCGCAAACGCGACTTCGACAGCTTCGACGGTATCTGCGACCACCTGCTCGTCTTCGACCATGCGCGCGGCAGCGGCGCTGCGGCGGTGGTCGGGACCTACCGGCTCATTCGCCGCCCCGCCGCCGCAAAGCACGGCAGCTTCTACTCGGCCGCCGAATACGACATTGCCATGATCGCGGCCTATCCCGGCGAGATCCTCGAGCTCGGCCGCTCCTGCGTCGACGCTTCCGCGCGCAATCGCCCGACCATGCAGCTGCTGTGGCGCGGCATCGCCGCTTACGTGTTCCACTACGACATCGCGCTGATGTTCGGCTGCGCGAGCCTGCCCGGCACCGATCCCGACATGCTGGCGCTGCCGCTCTCGTATCTCCATCACCATCACCTGGCGCCGCCGGAGCTACGGCCGAAGGCGCTGCCGCAGCGTTATGTCGATATGCGCCGCCTGGCCTCCGACGCCATCGATCCCGCCCGCGCACTTGCTGACCTGCCGCCGCTCATCAAGGGCTATCTCCGGCTCGGCGGCTTCGTCGGCGACGGGGCGGTGGTCGATCATCAATTCAACACCACCGATGTCTCCATCGTCGTGAAGACCGACCTCGTGACCGACAAGTATTATCGGCATTACGAGCGTCAGGCACGCGATCCTTCCGCGACCGTGGCGTGAGCCGATGCGCGCCACGCT
>DASVOY010000280.1:0-2868 GCA_036383115.1 Allostellaceae bacterium | reverse complement strand
GGCGATCATCGGGTCGTAGTGGACGGTGACCGCATCGGCTTCGCGCACGCCGGTATCGACGCGCAGCTCCGGCGCGGCCTGCGGCTGGCGCAGCCGCCGCAGTCCCCCCGTCATCGGCAGGAAATCGCGCGAGGGGTCCTCGGCATAGAGCCGCGCCTCGATGGCGTGGCCGCTGATGGCGATCTGATCCTGGGCGAGCGGCAGCTTTTCGCCCTGCGCGACGCGGAGCTGCCATTCGACGAGGTCTTGGCCGGTGATCATCTCAGTCACGGGATGCTCGACCTGGAGCCGTGTGTTCATCTCCATGAAATAGAAGGCATCGCCCTCGGCGATGAACTCGACCGTGCCGGCGCCGACATAGCCGACCGCGCGCGCTGCGGCGACCGCGGCATCGCCTATCGCGCGGCGCCGCTCTGCGTCCATGCCCGGCGCCGGCGCTTCCTCGATGACCTTCTGATGGCGGCGCTGAATCGAGCAGTCGCGCTCGAAGAGATGCACCGTATTGCCTTGCCGGTCGGCGAAGACCTGCATCTCGATGTGATGCGGGCGCGTGAGATACTTCTCGATCAGCACGCGATCGTCGCCGAAGGCCGACAGGGATTCGCGCTTGGCCGCGGCGAGCGCGGCGGCGAATGTCTCGGCGCCGGCGACGACGCGCATGCCCTTGCCGCCGCCGCCGGCGGACGCCTTGATCAGCACGGGATAGCCGATGCGCTGCGCCTCCTTGGCGAGGCGCTTCTCGTCCTGCGCCTCGCCGTGATAGCCCGGCACCAGCGGCACGCCGGCCTTCTCCATCAGCGCCTTCGCCGCCGCCTTCGAGCCCATGGCGCGGATGGCGGACGCGGGCGGGCCGATGAAGACGATGCCGGCGGCATCGCAGGCCTCGGCGAAATCGGCGTTCTCCGAGAGGAAGCCGTAGCCGGGATGCACCGCCTCGGCACGGGCGCGGCGCGCGGCGTCGATGAGCCTGGGGATGCTGAGATAGCTCTCGCGCGCCGGCGCCGGACCGATCGGATAGGCCTCGTCCGCCATCGCGACATGGAGCGCGCCGGCATCGGCCTCGGAATAGACGGCGGCGCTGCGGATACCGAGGCGCCGCGCGGTGCGGATCACCCGGCAGGCGATCTCGCCGCGATTGGCGATGAGGATCTTGCTGAACATCGGCCGCTCAGCGCCGCCAGTCGGGCTTGCGCTTGTCGAAGAACGCGGCGAGGCCCTCGCGCCCTTCCGCCGAGGCGCGCGCCTCGGCGATGGCGCGCGCGGTGAGCGCCAGCAGCGCCTCGGTCACCGGCCGATCCTGCACTTCGGCGATGAGGCGTTTCGAGCGCGCCTGCGCGCCCGCGCCGGCCTCGAGCAGGGCGGCGACGATCTTCTCCACCGCCGCATCGAGCTCGGCGCGCGGCACGACGTCGTGCACCAATCCGATGCGCTGCGCCTCGGCGGCGGAGAAGCGCTCGGCGGTGAGGAAGTAGCGCCGCGCCGCCCGCGCGCCGATCGCGGCGACGACGTAGGGGCTGATGGTGGCGGGCACCAGGCCGAGCCGCGCCTCGGAGATGGAGAACACGGCTTCCGCCGCGCCGATAGCGATGTCGCAGCACGCGATGAGGCCGATGCCGCCGGCGAAGGCGGCGCCGTTGACGCGCGCCACCGTCGGCTTGGCGAGCTCGTTGAGGGTGCGCAGCAATTCCGCGAGCGCCATGGCGTCGGCGAGGTTCTCGGCCTCGCTGTAGCCGGCCATGCGCCGCATCCAGTTGAGGTCGCCGCCGGCCGAGAAGCTCTGCCCGCTGCCGGTCAGCACCACAACGCGCACCGCGGCGTCGGCCTCGAGCCGGCGCAGGATCGCGGTGAGGTCGGCGATGAGCGCATCGTCGAAGGCGTTGTGGATCGCCGGCCGGTTGAGGGCCGCGGTCGCGACGCCGCGCGCATCGGTGGCGACGAGAATATTGGGTTCGCTCATCCCGTCACATCCGGAAGACGCCGAACTCGGTCGGCTCGATCGGCGCGTTGAGGCTCGCCGAGATGGCGAGCGCCAGCACGCGGCGCGTCTCGGCGGGATCGATGACGCCGTCGTCCCAGAGCCGCGCGCTCGCATAATAGGGATGGCCCTGCGTCTCGTACTGCTCGCGGATCGGCGCCTTGAACGCCTCTTCTTCGTCATTGCTCCAGCTCTGGCCGCGCGCCTCGATATTGTCGCGCCGCACCGTGGCGAGCACCGAGGCGGCCTGCTCGCCGCCCATCACGGAGATGCGGGCATTGGGCCACATCCAGAGGAAGCGCGGCGAGTAGGCGCGGCCGCACATGCCGTAATTGCCGGCGCCGAAGCTGCCGCCGATGATGAGGGTGAATTTCGGCACGTTCGCGCAGGCGACGGCGGTGACCATCTTGGCGCCGTCCTTGGCGATGCCGCCGGCCTCGTATTTGCGCCCGACCATGAACCCGGTGATGTTCTGCAAGAAGACGAGCGGGATGCCGCGCTGCGCGCAGAGCTCGATGAAATGCGCGCCCTTGAGCGCGCTCTCCGAGAAGAGGATGCCGTTGTTGGCGACGATCCCCACGGGATAGCCCCATATGCGCGCGAAGCCCGTCACCAGAGTCTGGCCATAGAACTGCTTGAACTCGTCGAGCTCACTGCCGTCGACGATGCGCGCGATCACTTCGCGCACGTCGTAGGGCTTGCGCGGGTCAGCCGTCACGACGCCGTAGATCTCCTCGGCGTCGTAGAGCGGCTCCACAGGCTCGGTGATGTCGAGCGAAGGCCGCTTCATCCGGTTGAGATGGCCGACGATGCGCCGCGCGATGCCGAGCGCATGCGCATCGTCGAGCGCGTAATGGTCGGTGACCCCCGAGACGCGGCGGTGTACGTCGGCG
>DASVOY010000279.1:0-3198 GCA_036383115.1 Allostellaceae bacterium | reverse complement strand
CTCGATGCCTCATCCGATCGGGAGAAGCTGCGCCTGGAGATCGAGGAGCGGCTGAACCGCGTCCGCTCGCCCTTCCGCGTCGCCGAGGCTTTTGGCGTGGAGGAGATCATCGACCCGCGCGACACGCGGCCGCTGCTCTGCGAGTTCGCCAACCTGGTTGCCAGCCTGCGCGACCCGGGACCGGTATCGACGGCGATGCGGCCGTGACCGGTATGGCACGGAAGACCGGAAATGGCGTTTACTAGCCGATAACGTTAGTCCGGGGACGACATGATCGATCGTCGCGCGCTGCCTGCCGCCTGCCTCGCTCTCCTCGTTGCCCTGGCTTGCATCGCCGCGGCAGCGCCGTTGGCGCAAGCCCAGGATCGGCCTGAGCCTGAAGGCTCGAAGGACGAGGCGGAGGCCGCGATGGTCGCGCCCACCTCCAGCGCGTCGGCGCATCAGGCGGCTCTGTGCGCGCGGCTCGACGATCTGATGAAGCAGGGCCTGTCGTATGCCGAGCGCGGCAAGACGGCAGAGACACGTGCCGCGCTCCATTGCCCGCCAATGTCGAGCGCGACCCAGGCGGCCGAAGAATCTCGTCCGGTCGACCGCTAGATCCCGCGCCTATTCAAGGTTCTTGGCCGGCGGGTAGTCGCGCGAATAGACCGGCTGCGCGATGAACTGCGTCGGGTCGTAGCTCCAGAACTGGCTGATGTCGTGATAGGTTGAGACGATGGCGTTGACCAGCCGTCCATTGCGCCGCTCCACCTTGCGGATATGGATGTCGAGGATGGGCGTGCCGAAGGGGTCGAGGCGGATCGGGCCGATCGGACCCGCGGTAAGCCGAGTCTCGCGCAGAGTCTGGCGCAGCGCCTCGGGATTTGAGGTGTCGCCCTTGAGCACGTTGAGCGCCGCTTCCAGGAAGAGCCCGGCCGTGTAGGTCCCCGCCGTGTAGAAGCCGGGGTCGTGGCCGTAGGCCACGCGGATGCCGTCGACGAAGCGGAGATTGTCCGGGGTCTGCAGGCCGGCGGCGTACCAGCCGGCGGTAACGACGCCCAAGGCCTCGTCGCCCATGACGCGCAGGATGCCCTCGTCCGTGCTCGTCGTGTTGCCGAGCACGGGGATCTTGCCGTGCAGCCCATATTCCGCGTACTGCTTCAGGAAGCGCAGCCCGTTGACGCCGGCAAAGCCGATATAGAGCGCGTCCACGTCCTGCTTGATCTGCGCGATGAAGGTGCCGTAATCGGTGGCGCTCAACGGCGGCCACAGCTTCTGCACGATCTTGCCGCCATTGTCTTCAAAGGTGCGCTGGAAGCCGCCGACGCCTTCATGGCCATAGGTGAAGTCGTCGGCAATCGTGGCGACGCGCTTGTATTTGAGCGTCTTGGACGCGTATTCGCCAAGCGGGTGCGTCACCTGCGGGGCTGTGCCCACGGCATGGACGAGCCACGGGTTGGGCTGGCGCAGCTTGGCGTCGATCGACGCGGCCGAGGTCGGGGTGATGAGCGGCACCTGCGCCTGGGCCAGGTAATCCTCGATCGCCAGAGCCTCGTAGGTCGCGAGCGGCCCGATCACCACCTGCACCTGATTGCGCTCGACAAGCTCCTGGGCCTTGGTCTTGGCCGAGGCGGGCTGCCCGCCGGTGTCGGCGGCGACCACCTCGATCTTGCGGCCGGCCAGGGTGTAGTTGCGCTCCTTGAGGAAGAAGGTGAGACCCTCTTCCATCTGCTTGCCGCCGGCGGCAAGGGGCCCGGTATTCACGGTGAGAAAGCCGACGCGCACCGGTTCGCCCTGCGCCCACGCCGTCGCCGGCAGCAGGGTCGCCGCGGCGCCAAAGCCGAGGACGGTGCGTCGCGACAAAACCTGATTGCGCCGGGCGGCATACATGAGCGTGCTCCTCCAGTATCCTGTCGCGTTGCGGCAATCACGCAAGTCGTCGGCCGCGGGTGAAGTTCAAACCGAAATGGCAAAAATGGTCTTAACAGCGCGGAACAGTGCGGAGCGGCTCACATGGCTCGGCGCTTGTGCTCGTCGTGATAGCGCCCCATCGCGGCGAAGAGGGCCATGGCGTCGGGCGGGCTCTTGTCGCCGGCGAACTCGCGGTAGAGCGCATGGGTGTTGACGAGGATGCGCTCGGGGTCGGTCCATTCGGCGAATGGGGTGAGCGAGATGTCGCGCGCCGCCTCCTCGTAGCCGAGGCCGGCATCGAAGCGCTTCTTGGCCTCATCGCGGAGATATTCGAGATAGTGTTTCATCGCGCGCACGCCGGCCTTGTCGGTGATCGGGCCATGGCCGGGCACCACCGTCTCAACATCCCAGCCGAGGATCAAATCGCACGCTCTGATCCAGTTGGCGATCGGACCCGCCCAGATCACGGGATGGCCCCCAACGAAGAGGATGTCGCCGGTGAAGACGGTCTTGTCCGCCGGCACATGGACGACGACGTCGCCGCTGGTATGCGCCGGCCCGACCTCGACGAGGCGGACCTCCTTGCCGCCGACACGCATGCTGAGCTCGCGCTCGAAGGTGCGGGTCGGCAGCGTCAGCGCGATGCCCTCGAAGTTGAAGCGCGTCCCCATCACCTCGTGGAAGAAGGCGGGGCCCGGCCCGAGCGAGCGCCAGTTGCGCATCATGCCTGCAAGCTCGGCCGGCGTGCGCTGCTTCATCTCTTCGGCGCAGTTGCGCGAAGCAATGATCTGCGCGCCGGCGACGAGCTGGTTGCCGAAGGTGTGGTCGCCATTGGCGTGGGTGTTGACCAGCGTGCCGATGCGCGCGGCGGCCGGCACCGCGTCGCGGAAGGCGGCCAGCATCTCGCGCGTGCATTTGAGGTCGAACAGCGTATCGACCAGCAAAGTCTCGCCGCCATCCGTGACGAGCCCGGCATTGCTCCAGCCCCACGTGCCGTCCGGCTGAAGATAGGCGTAGCAGCCATTGCCGAGGTCATGCGCGCCTTTGCGATACGGCCATGCCGGCATGTCATCCTCCCGCTGTTCTTGCTCGCGCCGCATAGGCTGCAGTCCGGCCGCGGATAAGGCAAGCGCTGCGTCGCGGCCGACGTGGATCGTCAGGTGCGGCGCGTGCTAGCATTTTCTGAGGAGCGAAGAGGAGCGGACCATGCGTCCGGAAGAGAGCGACGTCCTGCTCGTCGTCGACGTCCAGAACGATTTCTGTCCGGGTGGCGCGCTCGCCGTGCCGCGGGGCGATGAGGTCGTGCCG
>DASVOY010000278.1:0-1762 GCA_036383115.1 Allostellaceae bacterium | reverse complement strand
GCTTCGACAGGCGCGCTACGCGCGCCAGCTCAGGAGGAGGGGGATCTTTATGGCATCTCCCGGTGCCATCCTCGTTCTTCCTCATCCTGAGCTGGCGCGAAGCGCCTGTCCAAGGACGCAGGGGCGGTCATGCAGTTCGCCCGCAACCGTCCGGCGCATGGACAGGGGCGGGCGGCTTCCCTAGAGTCCGCGCCCGCGCTCTCGGCGCCAACCGCGAGGTCCCATGCGTCTGTCCGCTTATTTCCTGCCGCTCTTGCGCGAGAACCCGAGCGAGGCGCAGATCGTCTCGCATCGCCTCATGCTGCGCGCCGGCATGGTGCGCCAGTTGAGCGCCGGCATCTATTCCTGGCTGCCGCTGGGCTTTCGCGTGCTCAATAAAGTCGAGCAGATCGTGCGTGAGGAGCAGGACGCGGCGGGTGCGCTCGAGGTGCTGATGCCGACGATCCAGCCGGCCGAGCTGTGGCAGGAGAGCGGGCGCTACGAGGATTACGGCAAGGAGATGCTGCGCATCACCGACCGGCACGAGCGCCAAATGCTCTACGGGCCGACCAACGAGGAGGTCATCACCGATATCTTCCGCCAGAGCGTCAAGACCTACCGCGACCTGCCGAAGAACCTCTATCACATCCAGTGGAAATTCCGCGACGAGGTCAGGCCGCGCTTCGGCGTCATGCGCGGGCGCGAGTTCCTCATGAAGGACAACTACTCCTTCGACCTCGACGCCAAGGGCGCCAAGCATTCCTACAACAAGATGTTCGTGGCGTATCTGCGCACCTTTGCGCGCATGGGCTTGAAAGCCATTCCGATGCGCGCCGATACCGGGCCGATCGGCGGCGATCTCAGCCACGAGTTCATCATCCTGGCCGACACCGGCGAATCCCAGGTGTTCTGCGACCGCGCCTGGCTCGACGCCGATATCCTCGCCAACGAGGTGGATTACGGCAGCGACCTCGAGCCGTTCTTCCAGAAATGGACGAGCCTCTACGCCGCGACCGACGAGAAGCATGACCCGAAGGCGCTGCCGCCCGATCGCCTCGTCACCGCGCGCGGCATCGAGGTCGGCCACATCTTCTATTTCGGCACCAAATACTCGGCGCCGATGAAGGCGGTCGTCGCCGGCCCCAATGGCGAGCAGATCCCGGTCGAGATGGGCTCCTACGGCATCGGCGTCTCGCGGCTCGTCGGCGCCATCATCGAGGCGAGCCACGACGATGCCGGCATCATCTGGCCGGAGAGCGTGGCGCCGTTCAAGCTCGGCCTCGTCAATCTGCGCGCCGGCGACCAGCGCTGCATCGCCGCGGCCGACGATCTCTACGCCAAGCTCAACCGCGCCGGCATCGAGGTGCTCTATGACGACCGCGATGAATCGCCGGGCGCCAAATTCGCCGCGATGGATCTGATCGGCCTGCCCTATCAGCTCGTCATCGGCCCGCGCGGCCTCGACAAGGGCGTCGTCGAGTTCAAGGAGCGCAAAACCGGCGCGCGCAGCGAGCTCGCGCCCGACGCGGCGCTCAATCGCCTCGCCGGCCGTTAGCATCGGGATGAGCGTGGCGAAGCCCGAAAATAGCCCTCTCCGCCCTCCTGGGGGGAGAGGGCGCGAGCGCAGCGAGCGGGTGAGGTGGGTGCCTGACGCGGACGGGATCGCGCGGCGGAAGGACACCTCACCCTCCCAGCGCTTCGCGCTGGGTCCCTCCCTCTCCCCACTCCGTGCGGAGAGGGGATTCTAGATGGCCTTCGACACCTTCGAGCGCATGGTGGCGTT
>DASVOY010000277.1:0-6780 GCA_036383115.1 Allostellaceae bacterium | reverse complement strand
GCCGCGCGAACCGATGTGAGCCACTGTCCGGGCGCGTCGAGCGCGATATCGGCGATGGCCAGCCGGTCGACGAGGATGGAATAGGAGACGGCGCCGTGCTTGCCTTGCAGGCCCGGCGGCAGATGGGCGAAGCTCGCCTCCACCTGCGCCTCAGCCTCGCGCTGCGCGAAGAGATTGACGCCGTAGACCGCGCCCGCAGCAAGCGCGATCGCGGCGACGCCGCCGATCGCCAGCTTCTTGATGTTCATGAGATCCCCCTCAGCCCGGTCGAGCGCGCCCCCGCGCTTCCCCAACGCCGTAGCGTCTGAGAATAACGGGGTTGCACCCGCATCTCTATGAGAAGTTGTTAAAATCCGCGCCATCGTCGCGCCCGCTCGCGCTCGTTCCTGCGCCCGGACGGCGCCGCTGCTGCATGTCGGCTCGGCGGCGCCCGAGGGACGCGCGGGCACCCGCGCTGACGATCATCGAGAACGGGCCGCTTGCGCATCCGATCATGTGCGCGATGCAACGCTGCGAAGGCGCCACCCGCTTCGTTCAAATATCGGGACTACCCGATGTGAAATCGGGCAGTGGATTTTCGTGTGCGTCAAGGAGCAATCAAATCATACAAATGCCACCACGGCGCGATCCGCAAGCCATCTATATAAACGCATTGGTTCGTCGTCCTGGCGACGGGCGACGCCGCTTGAATTTGTTCTGGAAGGGACAAATGCAGCACATTCTCGTTATTGAGGATCAGGCCGATATTGGCTCATTGGTGCAGACCGCGCTGGAGGAAAATGACGCATTTCGGGTGAGCTGTGCATCTACGGGCGACGACGCGCTCCCTCAACTCGATGATGCCCCGCCCGATCTGGTCATTCTCGACATCCTCATGCCGGGGATGCATGGCCTCGAGCTTGCCGCGCATGCATGCGCGCGCGGCATCCCGCTCGTGCTGATGACAGGCGAGCCGACCATGGTGACGATGCTGCAGAACCTGGCCTGCCCGCATCTCCAGAAGCCGTTCGGGCTGGAGCAGCTGTCGGCGGCGGTGTGCACCGCGCTCGACGATGCGGACGAGAACACGCGTGCAATCCGGGCAGTACTGGAGCGGCTGCTCGCCAGCGCCGATGCGAGCGCGGAGCTGCTGCAGCGCGTTCGCGCGATCATGGAGCAGGCGCACGGATGAAGCCGTGCTGCGTCGGCTTAGCGCAGGCGCCCGCAGGTCGGGCAGTCAGGGTCGCGCGGCAGCTTGATGCGGTGGAAGCCGGCGCGGAGCGCGTCGTACATGAGGAGGGTGCCGGAGAGGCTGTCGCCCAAGCCGAGCAGCTCCTTCAGCACCTCCGTGGCCTGGAGCGTGCCGATGACGCCGGCCACGGCGCCGAGAATCCCCGCCGTCTCGCAGCGCGGCACGAGATCGGGCGGCGGCGGCTCGCGGAAGAGGCAGCGATAGCAGGGATGCGGCGGCCCGAGATAGGCTTTGAAGGTCGAGAGCTGCCCCTCGAAGGGCGAGAGCGCCGCCCCCACCAGCGTCCGCCGCTCGGCGAAGCAGACATCGTTGAGGAGATAGCGGGTGGCGAAATTGTCGCTGCCGTCGGCGACGAGATCGTAGCGCGACACGAGCGCGGCAGCATTTGCTGCGTCGAGCCGCAGCGCATGCGTCTCGACCACCACCTCGGGGTTGATGGACGCCACGGTGGCGCGCGCGCTCTCGACCATGGGCGCGCCGATGCGGGACGTCGGATGCACGACCTGGCGCTGCAGGTTCGAGAGGTCCACCGTATCGTCGTCGACGACGCCGAGCGTGCCGACGCCGGCTGCCGCTAGATAGAGCAGCAATGGCGAGCCAAGCCCGCCGGCGCCGACGACGAGCACGCGCGACGCCATCAGCTTCGCCTGCCCCTCCTCGCCGACCTCGTCGAGGATGAGATGGCGCGCGTAGCGCTCGAATTGCGCCTCGGTGAGCGCCATTGTCTCCGCTCTTACATGCCCTCGAAGAGCGCGGTCGAGAGATAGCGCTCGGCGAAGCTCGGCAGCACGACGACGATCATCTTGCCGGCCATGTCGCGCCGCGCGCCCACCTCGAGCGCCGCAGCGATGGCCGCGCCCGACGAGATGCCGACGGGGATGCCCTCGACCCGCGCCGCTTCGCGCGCCATGCGGAAGGCGGTCTCGTTGGCGATGCGCACGGTCTCGTCGATGAGCTTGGTGTCGAGGATCGCCGGGACGAAGCCGGCGCCGATGCCCTGGATCTTGTGCGGCCCGGGCGGCCCGCCCGAGAGCACGGCGCTGTCCTCGGGCTCGACCGCGATCATCTTGACGCTGGGCTTGCGCGATTTCAGCACATCGCCGACGCCGGTCAGCGTGCCGCCGGTGCCGACGCCCGACACAACCACATCGACCTTGCCCTGGGTGTCCTTCCAGATCTCCTCGGCGGTGGTGCGCCGGTGAATCTCGGGATTGGCCGGGTTGTTGAACTGCTGCGGCATGAAGCTGTCGGGGAAGGTCTTGAGCAGCTCCTCGGCGCGCGCGATGGCGCCGCGCATGCCCTGCGCCGCAGGGATCAGCTCGAGCTCGGCACCCAGCAGCTTCAGCATCTTGCGCCGCTCGACCGACATGCTGTCGGGCATGGTGAGGACGAGTCGATAGCCCTTGGCGGCGCAGACGAAGGCAAGCGCGATGCCGGTGTTGCCCGAGGTCGGCTCGACCAGCACGGTCTTGCCCGGTCGGATCTTGCCGGCCCGCTCCGCCGCCTCGACCATGGCGAGGCCGATGCGGTCCTTGACCGAGCCGAGCGGATTGAAGAACTCGCACTTGCCGAGGATGTCTGCCTTGACGTTGTGCGCCTTGGCGAGCTTCGCCAGCCGCACTAGCGGCGTCGCGCCGATCGTCTCGGTGATGCTGTCGTAGATGCGCCCGCGGAACTCGCCCGTCACGGCGATTTCGGGTCTTTCCTTGTGCGCCTGTGCCATCCGCTTCTCCCGCCGGGCTGCATACCGGATAGGTCGTTCTAGGCGCTTTTCCGGGGGGCCGCAACGTCAAGGCGGAGCGGCTTCAGATCGTATAGTCGAACTTGGCCGCATACTCACCGGCGATGCCGGCCTTGTGGGCGCGGTTGCAGAGATCCTCGATCGTGACGCCGTCGAGGCGCTGCATCACCTCCTCCTGCAGCTCGAGCCACAAGGGACGCACCACCTTGCGGCCGAGCTCGGCGCCGCCCTCGCCCTCGATCGGATCCTCGCCGCTTTCGAGCGAGCGCACGACGCGGACGATCTCGCCGACGGTGATGCGGCGGCGCTCGCGCGCGAGTCGATAGCCGCCGCGCGGCCCGCGCACGCCCGAGAGCACGCCGGCACGCACCAGCTGCTGCAGCACCTGCTCGAGATAGCGGCGCGGGATGCCCTGGCGGCGCGTGATCTCGCTCGACTGGACCGGCAGCGGGCCGGCGTTGTAGGCGATGTCGAGCACGGCCTCGATGGCGAAGAGCAGCTTCTTGCTGAGCCGCAGCATGAGCGATCAGTGCCCGGTCGAGCCGAAGCCGCCGGCGCCGCGCCGCGTCTCGGGCAGGGATGCCACGGGCTCGAAGGCGACGCGGCTCACCGGCGCGATGACGAGCTGCGCGATGCGCGCGCCGCGGGCAATGGTGACGGCCTCGGTGCCGAGATTGACGAGGATGACCTGCACCTCGCCGCGGTAGTCGGCATCGATCGTGCCGGGGCTGTTGAGCACGGTGAGGCCATGGCGGAGCGCCAGGCCCGAGCGCGGGCGGATTTGCGCCTCGTAGCCCTCGGGCAGGGCGAGCGCGATGCCGGTCGGCACCGAGGCGCGCGTGCCGGGCGCCAGCACCAGCGGCTCGGCGACGGCGGCGGCAAGATCGACGCCGGCGCTCCCGGATGTCGCATAGCAAGGAAGCGGCAGCCCCGTCCCGTGCGGCAAGACCTTGAGCGCGACGGCCAGGCTCATTCCGCCGCCTTGCGCTCGAAGAAGACGACGATCCGTTGCGCCAAGCGTTCAGCCACCGCGCGCTTCGACAAGGCTGGCCAATCCTCTACCCCGGTCTCGTCTACGAGATGGATGGTGTTGGCGTCACCACCGAACGTGCCGCTCGCCGGCGAGACGTCGTTGGCGAGGATCCAGTCGCAGCCTTTGCGCGCGCGCTTCTCCCGGGCGTGCTCGACCACCTTCTCGGTCTCGGCGGCGAAGCCGACGACGAGGGAGGGGCGGCGGTTGCCGGACTTGCTCAGCGTGGCGAGGATGTCGGGGTTCTCGACCAGCTTCAGCGCGGGCGCGGCGCCGTTCTTCTTCTTGAGCTTCTGCGGCGCGGCCTCGGCGCGCCAGTCGGCGACGGCGGCGGCACAGACCGCGACATCGGCCGGCAGCGCCTTCTCGCATGCCGCGAGCATGTCGCGCGCCGATTCCACATGCACCACCTGCACCCCTGGTGGATCGGGCTCGGCAGTCGGGCCCGAGACCAGCACCGTGTCGGCGCCCAGTCGCGCCAGCGCGGCGGCGATGGCATGGCCCTGCTTGCCCGAGGAGCGGTTGGCGATGTAGCGAACGGGATCGATCGGCTCATGCGTCGGCCCGCTGGTGACGAGCGCGCGACAGCCCTTGAGCGCGCCGCCGGCGCCAAGCAGACGCTCGACTGCGGCGACGATCTCCAGCGGCTCCGCCATGCGGCCCATGCCGCTCTCGGCCTCGGCGAGGGGCCCGGCATTGGGACCGACGCGGTGGACGCCGCGCGCCTCCAGGAGCGCGACATTGGCGCGGGTCGCGGGATGCTCCCACATGCGGAAATTCATCGCTGGCGCGACGAGGATCGGCTTGTCGGTGGCCAGGAGCGCGGTCGAGGCGAGGTCGTCGGCGAGCCCGGCCGCCATCCGGGCGAGGAGATCGGCGGTCGCCGGCGCGACGACCACGAGATCGGCCTCGCCGGCAAGCCGCAGATGCCCCATCTCGCTCTCCTCGGTGAGCGAGAAAAGGTCGGTATAGACCGGCTCGGCGCTCAGCGAGGCGGCCGAAAGCGGCGTGATGAACTCCTGCGCGCCCTTGGTCATGACGACGCGGACCGCCGCCCGCCGCTCGCGCAGCCGGCGGATCAGATCGAGGCTCTTATAGGCGGCGATGCCGCCCGCGATGATCAACAGGATGCGCCGGCCCTGGAGCGGCAAATCCACCTCCCATCAAGGCATCCTTGATGCCACTTCACACTATAAGGCCGTGAAAAGCGAAGCAAGCCGAGGTCGGATAGAAGGTCAGTTGAGCCTTAACCCTTCTTCATGGCGATTTGGCTAATCTCCCTTCAGGAGATCGTTCATGTCATCGACCAATGGGAATTCGGGCAAGGGCTATCCTGATAAGCAGGATTTTACGCAGGCACGGTGGAGGCTCGGAGCCTTGCTCGCCCTTGCGGTCTTCACGGGCGAAATGGACGATGTGGATCCAGAACCGGAGACGGACTATTCAACGGTCCACTCATTTGCGTATCTCGTCTATTGGCTGCGGCATCAAGTGCGTCGGGTAAAGTCCGCGCTCGGCCTGTCGGCGCAGCGGTCAGGCCGAGCCACTGCGCCGGAGGATTTACCATAACGCCACGGCGATCGCCGCCAGCGCCAGGGCGATGATCCAGAGCGGCAGGCCCAGGAGTTCGACTGCATCGCGGCGGGCGATCTCGGCGAGGGTGTCGGGATGGAGCGGCAGCCCGCCGCCTTCGTTAATGATGCCGCCGAGTTTCTCCAAGTCCTTCATCAGCCCCGGCAGGCGCTCCAGCACCGCCATGGTGTCGGCGGCGGCGTCGCGCAGCCGCGCCTCGGGCCCGCGATTCTCCCGCATCCACTCCTCGATGAGCGGCCGGGCCAAGGTCCACATGTTGACGCTGGGGTCGAGCAGCCGCCCGACGCCCTCGGCCAGCACCATGGTCTTCTGCAGCAGCAGGAGCTGCGGCTGGGTCTCCATCTGGAACTGCTCCGTGACCTGGAAGAGCTGCGCCAGCAGACGGCCCAGCGAGATCTCGTGCAGGGGCCGGCCGAGGATCGGCTCGCCGATCGAGCGGCAAGCCTGGGCGAAGGCCTCGAGCGACTGGCGCGCCGGAACGTAGCCGGCCTCGAAATGCACCTCCGCGACGCGGCGGTAATCGCCCTGCAGGAAGGCGAGCAGCATGTCGGCCAGATAGTAGCGCGTCTTGCGGTCGAGCCGGCCCATGATGCCGAAATCGACGACCACGATGGCGCCGGCAGCGTCGATGAAAAGGTTGCCGGGATGCAGATCGGCGTGGAAGAAGCCATCGCGGAACACCTGGTTGAAGAAGGCACCGGCAGCATTGGCCATGATGGCGTGAACGTCGTGGCCCGCCGCGATCAGCGCCGGGCGGTCGTCAACGCGAATGCCGCTCACCCGCTCGAGCGTCAGCACCTTCTGGCTTGTCCTTGCCCAGTCGATGCGCGGGACGTGGAAGGTGGCATCGCCGGCGAAGTTCTCGCGCAACTCGGCGGCGCCGGCGGCCTCGAAGCGCAGATCCATCTCCTGCCGCACGGTCTCGGCCAGCGTGTCGACCACCGCCACCGGCCGCAGCCGGCGCAGCGCCGGCTGCGTGCGCTCGACGAGGCGGGCGAGCCAGAGAAAGAGATCGAGGTCGCGGTTGAAGGCGGCGACGATGCCGGGGCGCAGCACCTTGACCGCGACATCCTCGCCCTCGGAAGTGACCGCGAGATGCACCTGCGCGATCGACGCCGCCGCCACGGGCCTATCATCGAAGTCGCGGTAGAGGAGCTCGACCGGCTGGCCGAGCTCTATCTCGAT
>DASVOY010000276.1:0-1698 GCA_036383115.1 Allostellaceae bacterium | reverse complement strand
ATTCCTGCTTCAAGCCGCTCGGGTTGACGGCCGAGCAATTCAGCCTCTTGGTCGGGATCGGGGCGGCCGCCGGAGCGACGCTCGTCGATCTCGCGGTTAGCGCAGGGGTCGATGCGACGACCCTCAGCCGAAATGTTCAGAACCTGGAGAGGCGGCGTTTGGTCCGCGCAGAAGGCGGACGTGGCCGCGCAGGAAAGCGGCTAAGCCTGACGAACTCAGGGCGCCGGCTCATCGCCGATGCCTTCCCGGTGTGGGATTGGGCTAAGTCGGAACTGTCGCGTCGCCTGGGCGATGAGAAGCTTCGATCGGCACGGCAGGCGATGGGGGAGCTGGCCGAGGCGGCGGAAGCCTCCTCTTCAGCTGCTCCTGAACGGTCAGATAGCTCCGTGTAAGCACCGCTTCCCACCCAGCATCCATCCGCATCCGGTTGCCCACTTATGAGTCCGTGCCCTCGCCTGCGAGCACCGCGGCGAAAAGCTCGCGGTCGATGTTGCCGCCCGACAGGATGACGGCGACGCGCCTGCCTGCCATGCGCTCCTTCTCCTGCAGCAGCCCGGCGAGCGCGGCCGCACCGGCGCCTTCGGCGGCGTTGTGCGTGTCGGTGAAGAGGTGGCGCATCGCCGCGCGGATCTCGTCCTCGCTCACGGTGACGATGCGCTCGGCGCCTTTGAGGATCGCCGCCAGCGCCTCGTCGTCCGGCACGCGGCAGGCGAGGCCGTCCGCCATGGTGTCGGCGCTGTTGGTGGCCACCGCCCGCCCCCCGGCGACGGAGAGTGCGTAGGTCGGCGCATTGGCGGCGACCACGCCCACCACCTTCGTCCTGAGCCCCAGCGCGTCCCGCGCCGCCATGGTGCCGCAGACGCCGGAGCCCAGCCCGATCGGCACGTAGATCGTATCGAGATCGGCGACGGCGCGAAGCAGCTCGAGCGCATAGGTCGCCACGCCGGCGACGAGGTCGGGATGGAACGAGCGTACGAGATGCAGGCGGCGCTCGGCGGAGAGTGTGCGGGCATACTCATAGGCGGCCTGGAAATCGTGGCCATGCTCGACGAGCGCGGCGCCGAAGGCGCGCATCGCTGCGTTCTTCTCGCGGCTGTTGCCGTGCGGCACGACGATGGTGGCGGCAAGGCCCAGTCGCTGCGCGGCCAACGCCACGCTCTGGCCGTGATTGCCGCGGGTCGCGGCGATGACGCCGCGCGTCTCGGGCTCGCGCTCCCGGAGCGCCGCGAGATAGGTCAACCCGCCGCGGATCTTGAAGGCGCCGATCGGCGTGTGGTTCTCGTGCTTCACCCAGACCTCGGCGCCGCACCGCGCCGCAAGCAGCGGCCAGCACAGCTGCGGCGTCGGCGGCAGGACGCGATGGACGAGCGCGGCGGCGCGCTCGATCTCGGCAAGGGTGGGCATGGCGGCTCGATTTTCCAACAGCGGTCTCGCGGACTTGATATATGCGCTTACCCTTCGAGGAAGGAGGCGAGCTTCTCTAGCGTGGAGCGGCAGCCAGCCTCATTGTCTGCAGGCCGTATGCCCCGGGGAATGTTCTCGCAGCGTATGGTAACCTTGGTGCCACGGCCTGCTGGTGCCAATGTCGTGCTCACTATCATCTCGCCAGCGAAAGACGGATCCGCAGATTCGAACTCAGTCGCCCACACGATTTGCTCGTAGGGGATGAACTTCACAAAGTGGCATCGGAAAGTGTCG
>DASVOY010000275.1:0-3023 GCA_036383115.1 Allostellaceae bacterium | reverse complement strand
GAGCGTCGGCTCACGGCGCAGGACGGGCTCTCGCTCTACTACCGGGATTACGGGGATCCGCTATCGCCGCGGCTGCCGATGCTGTGTCTGACCGGCCTCACCCGCAACAGCGCCGATTTCGCCGACCTCGCCGTCCGCCATGCCGAGGAGCGCCGCATCTTGTGCCTCGACTACCGCGGCCGCGGCCGCTCGGCGTATGACAGCGACTGGCGCAATTACGATCCGCGCGTCTATGTCAGCGACATCGCCCACCTCATCGCCGCCAACGACCTGCATCGCCTGATCGTGGTCGGCACCTCGATGGGCGGCGTATTGACGATGGCCCTCGCGGTGATGAAGCCGACCGTGCTCGCCGCAGCGGTGCTCAATGACATCGGTCCCGACGTGGTCGCGGGCGGCCTCACCCGGATCTTCGACTATATCGGCAAGGACCAACCGCAGCCCGACTGGCCGAGCGCGGTCGCCTACCTGCGGCGGCTGCTGCCGAGATTGTCGATCAGGACCGACGAGGGGTGGCTCAAGATGGCGCACGCCACCTATCGCCAGGGCGAGGACGGCCTTCTCCACTTCGATTGGGACGTCAACCTGGCGAAACCTCTGCTCGCCCAGCGCAGCGAGCTGCCGGATCTGTGGCCGTTCTTCCGCGCGCTTCGCCCGGTGCCGACGCTCGCGCTGCGCGGCGCGATCTCGGACGTGCTTTCGGTCGAGACCTTCGAGCGCATGGCGCTTGCCAAGCCGGACCTCGTGCGTGTTACGGTGCCGAACTCGGGCCATGCCCCGACCTTCAACGAGCCCGAAGCCGCCGCCGCGATCGATGAGTTCATCCACCGCTTCTGATCTGCCCAGGGTCGAGGACGTCCGCGCCGCGGCACGGCGGCTGGACGGCCAAGCCGTGCTGACGCCGCTCCTCGAATCACCCGCGGTCAATGGCCGGCTCGGCGGCCGGCTGCTCGTCAAGGCGGAGCCCTTGCAGCGCACCGGCTCCTTCAAGTTCCGCGGTGCCTACAACGCGCTGGCGCAGCTCGATGCCGCGCAGCGCCGCGCGGGGGTTGTCGCCTTCTCGTCCGGCAATCACGCGCAGGGCGTGGCGGCGGCGGCGCAGCTCCTCGGCATGCCCGCGACGATCGTGATGCCCGCCGACGCGCCCGCCATCAAGGCGGCGAACACGCGCGGCTATGGCGCCGAGGTGGTGTTTTATGATCGGTACAAGGAGGATCGCGAGGCGATCGCCCGCGGCATCGCGGCGGGACGCGGCGCCGTCCTGGTGCCACCTTTCGACGACCCGCGGGTCATTGCCGGCCAGGGCACCATCGGCCTCGAGATCGCGGCGCAGGCGCAGGCGCGGGGAGCCCGCCTCGACGCCGCAGTGATCCCCGCCAGCGGCGGCGGGCTCGCCGCGGGCTGCGCGCTGGCGCTCGTCGCGGAAGTTCCGGGAATTGCCGTCCACGCGGCGGAGCCCGCAGGCTTCGATGATCTGCGGAGATCACTCGCCGCGGGCGAGCGTGTCGCCAACGCGCCCGGCGCCCACTCGATCTGCGACGCGCTGCTGGTACCGATGCCCGGGGAAATCACCTTCGCCATCAACCGCCGCCTGCTCGCCGGCGGTTTTGCCGTGAGCGATGACGAGGTCCTCGCCGCCATGGCGGCGGCCTTCGCCGACTATAAATTGGTGATCGAACCCGGCGGCGCCGCAGGCCTGGCCGCGGTGCTGAGTGGCAAGCTCGATCTCAAAGGGCGGACGGTGGCGGTCGTCGCCTCAGGCGGCAACGTCGATCGCGAGACCTTCGCGCGAGCGCTCGCCGCCGGGTGAGGGGCAGGCCGTCAGGCCGGCTGCGCTTCCGCGTGCGCCGGCGCGTTGAGGCGCGGCGGCGGGCGCACGGCGGCGTCGGTGATCGCCTCGATCGTGTCGACGCGGCGGCTGAAGCCCTCGAACACCGCCCCCTGTTCGATCAGCAGCGACACATGGGTCACGTCGGCGACGACATGCGCGGTGCTGGCCAGCGTCACCGAGGTCGCGGTGAGCCGCCCGGCGAGATGGCCGGCGATCACGACGACGTCGGCCTCGACCGAGCCGGTGATCGAGCCGCCCTCGCCGAGGGTGAGCTTGCGTGCCACCACGTCGCCCTTGACCGAGCCGCTGATGTGCAGGTCGCCGTCGCTGACGATGTCGCCCTCGATCTTGAGATCGCTGCTGAGGATCGACGGCACGGCCGGATGGCGCGGGGCGCTCCGCCGTTCGTTCTGGCTATCTTCTGCTGTTTGTTTGAACCACATTCTTGCCTGCCTGCAAAAACTTTTCCGGATCCGTGGGCGTGCCGTTGACCAGGACCTCGTAATGGAGGTGCGGTCCCGTGCTGCGCCCGGTGCTGCCGAGCTCGCCGACCTGTTGATGCACGGCGATCTGCTGCCCGCGCGCGACGGTGATGCGGTGGAGATGTCCGAAGCGCGTCACGATGCCGTGCCCGTGGTCGATCTCGACGACCTTGCCATAGGCTGATTTAACTCCGGTAAATTTCACCACGCCCGGTGCCGTGCTGTAGACCGGTGTCCGGTAGGGCGCCACCATGTCGAGGCCGGGATGAAAGGCTTGGCGCCGCGTGAACGGGTCCGGACGGCCGCCGAAGCCGCTCTCCAGGCGATACTCGTTCAGCGGCACCGCGAGCGGCAGCGTCATCACGATCTTCTGCAGCTCCTCGGCTCGCTCTGCCGGCGGCGCCGGCTCCGGGCTCGCCGCGTTCTCGAGCGCGACATAGGGGCCGCCTTGCCCGGCAGGCACGGCCAAACGTCCGAGGAGCTCTTCGACATCGATGCCGGTCGAGGCGATGAGCTGCTCGAGCTCGCCGGTATTCTGGTTGCCGCTCTGGCTGCGCTGGTCGGACGGGCGGTCGGCCTGCGCCCGCGGCGCCGGCGCTGGGGCCGGCACGCTGTCCATGCTCGGCGCCTTGCTCGGGGCCGCGGCAGTGGGCCCCGCCGGCACGCTCGGAGCGGTCCGCGCCTGGTCCGACAGCCGCGCCGCGAGCTGC
>DASVOY010000274.1:0-2401 GCA_036383115.1 Allostellaceae bacterium | reverse complement strand
CGAGCGCCAGCTGCAGCGTGCGCGGGATCGGCGTCGCGGTCAGCGTGAGCACATGGACATTGGCACGGAGCTGCTTCAGCCGCTCCTTTTGCGACACGCCGAAATGCTGCTCCTCGTCAACGACAAGCAAGCCCAGATGCTCGAACTTGACGCCCTTGCCGAGCAGCGCGTGGGTGCCGATGACGATGTCGATGCGCCCCTCCGCCAGCTCCTTCTTCACCGTGGCCGCCTCGCGCGCCGAGACCAGGCGCGAGAGTTGCCCGATACGCACCGGCAACCCGGCGAAGCGTTCGCGGAAGGTGCGGTAATGCTGGCGTGCGAGCAGCGTCGTCGGCACCACCACGGCGACTTGCGAGCCGGCCATCGCCGCGACGAAGGCAGCGCGCAATGCCACCTCGGTCTTGCCGAAACCGACGTCGCCGCAGATGAGCCGGTCCATCGGCCGGCCGGAGGCCATGTCGGAGAGCGTGTCGAGGATCGACTTCTGCTGGTCGTCCGTCTCAGGGTAGGGAAAGCGCGCGGCGAACTCCTCATAGAGGCCCTCAGGCGGCGGCATCGCCTCGCCCTGCTTGAGCTGGCGCTGGGCGGCGACGGCGATGAGCTGCTGGGCGATGTCCTTGATGCGCTGCTTGACGCGCGCTTTGCGCGACTGCCAGGCGACGCCGCCCAGGCGGTCGAGCTGGACCTCGGTGTCCTCCGAGCCATAGCGCGACAGCACCTCGAGGTTCTCGACCGGCACGAAGAGCTTGTCGTCGCCGGCATAGATGACGCGCAGGCAATCATGCGGCGCACCCGCGACCTCGAGCGTGACGAGCCCGTCATAGCGGCCGATGCCGTGCTCGGCATGGACGACGAGATCGCCGGGCTGGAGCGACGACACCTCGGCGATGAACTGGTCGAAATTGGTGCGCCGCTTGGGCGGGCGCGCCAAGCGGTCGCCGAGAATATCCTGCTCGGTGAGAAGCGCTGCACCGTCAAAGACATAGCCATGCTCGATCGGCAGCACGGCAATCGGCACGATCCTGGCCGACGCGGTCTGCGCCTCGTCCCAGCTTCCCGCCGCGCGCAGATCCTCGACGCCGTGCTCGCGCAGCACCGTACGCAGGCGCTCGGCCGAGCCGGCGCTGTAGGCGGCGATGAGCACGCGGCGCCCGGCCCGCGCCTCGTCCGCGAGATGGTCGCGCACGGCATCGAACAGGTTGATCTCGGGCTTGGCGCGCGCCTCGGCGAAGCTGACACCCGGGCGCGCGCCGGCGTCGACGGCGAGCGGCGTCTCGGCGGGCCTGGTGAAGGGGGTGAACTGACCGACCCGGCGGCGCGCAAGGGCCGCGACCCATTCCCGGTCCTCGAGATAAAGCTGCTCCGGCCGGACCGGGCGATAGACCGGCGCCGCCGCAGCGCGCCCGGCGCGCATCGCCTCGACGCGCGCCGCGTAGGAATCGGCGATGGCGGCGACGCGGTCCTTGCGCACGTCCTCGGCCTGGTGGTCGAGCATGACGGCCGCATCGGGCAAGTAGTCGAAGACGGATTCCAGCGTCTCGTAGTAGAGCGGTAGCCAGTGCTCCATGCCGATGTACCGCCGCCCGGCGCTCACCGCCTCGTAGAGCGGGTCGTCGTCGGCGACGGTGCCGAACTGCTCGCGATAACGACTGCGGAAGCGCTGGATCGCCGCGTCGTCGAGCAGCACCTCGTTGACCGGCTTGAGCACGACCCGCTCATGCGTCCCGGTGCTGCGCTGGGTCAGCGGGTCGAAGCTGCGCACGCCCTCGAGCGTGTCGCCGAAGAAGTCCAGGCGCAGCGGCGCCGGCGCACCGGAGGGGAAGACGTCGAAGATGCCTCCGCGCACCGCGAACTCGCCGGCCTCGCGCACCGTGTCGGTCCGCGTGTAGCCGTTGCGCTCCAGGAAACTCACCAGCCGGTCGAGTGGGATGCGCCCGGCGCGCCCGAGCGTGAGGACGCGGTCACGGAACAGCGCGCGCGGCGGCACGCGCTGGAGCACGGCGTTGACCGTCGTCAGCACGATGCGGCGCGTGCCGACCATGGGCGCCTCGGCGAGCCGGGTCAGCGCATCGATGCGCCGGCTCATGATATCGGCATTGGGCGAGACGCGGTCGTATGGCAGGCAGTCCCAGGCCGGCAGGGTGATGACTTCGATCCCGGGCTGGAAGAAGGCGAGCGCCGCGGCCGTGCGCGCCATGCGACCGTCATCACGGCAGATATGGAGCAAAGTGCCGACGCCGCCGGCGGCGAGCTCGCCGAGCACGAAGGCGTCATGCCCCTCGGGCGCGCCGGCGATGGTGATGCGCCCCGAGGGCGGCGGTCGGT
This sequence comes from Allostellaceae bacterium, assembly GCA_036383115.1. Classification (GTDB taxonomy): domain Bacteria; phylum Pseudomonadota; class Alphaproteobacteria; order ATCC43930; family CGMCC-115725; genus DAHUYF01. The sequence continues at coordinate 76 of DASVOY010000274.1, read as the reverse complement.
CGGGGGCGAAGAAACGGTCGAAGCGGGTCACGCGGGTCGGGGCCGATAGCGGAAATTCAGCAAGAGGCGCAGGACG
>DASVOY010000273.1:0-7172 GCA_036383115.1 Allostellaceae bacterium | reverse complement strand
GTTCAGGAACTCGGCCTTGCCGAGGATGGTGCAGCCGGTCATCTCGGACGCGCGCCGCAGGCGGATCAGCGGGGTATTGCCGATGGTTTCGGTGAAGCCGTCGCGAATCTGCATCTTCCAGGCCGGTTCTTATGGGCCGCTTCGGGCGCGGCGAAAACGAGTCGAGACTATAGGCGGCAAGGCCGAGCGATCAAGTCGCACACCAGGACGACAAAGTCCTCTCCCTTTGTGGGAGAGGAGGGCCCGCCGCGAAGTTCTCTCATAAGGGAGAAGGAATTGCTCCGCGTTGCGGCGCCACCGCGATTGACTTGCGGAGGACGGCAACCACACAATTCACGCCGTGATTGCTCCGCGCGCCGCGCTCATTTTCGCCCTGTTCGCAGCACCGCTCGGCAGCCCCGCGCAGGCTGCGGCGCCGCCGGATGCGATCGTGATGGGGAAGGGGATCGACGACATCGTCTCGCTCGATCCGGCGGAGGCGTATGAGCTGTCGGGTGTCGAAGTCGTCGGCAACCTCTACGACCGCTTGGTCGAGGTCGACCCGCGCGACCCGGCGAAGATCAAACCCGGCCTCGCCGTCTCCTGGCGCGTCGATGGCGCGGGCCGGACCTTCACCTTCACTCTGCGACGCGACGCGCGCTTCGCATCAGGCGAGCCTGTCACCGCTGCCGATGCGGCTTTTTCCCTGCAGCGTGCCGTGCGCCTCGACAAGGCGCCGGCGCTCGTCCTCCAGCAGCTCGGCCTCGACAAGGACAATGTGGCGAAGCGTGTGCGCGCGCCGGGTGACGACACGCTGGTCGTCGAGACGGCGCGTGTCATGGCGCCGAGCCTGGTCTATTTCTGCCTGACCGCGCCGGTCGCCAGCATCGTCGACCGCCGGAACGTGCTGGCGCATGAGGAGGAGGGCGACCTCGGCAATGCCTGGCTCGCCGGCCATTCCGCGGGCTCAGGACCCTACAGCTTGCGCCTGTGGCGGCCGGCCGAGCGCTACGTGCTCGACGCGAATCCCGACTATTGGGGCGGCGCGCCGGCCAACCGGCACGTCTTCGTCCGTCACATCAAAGAGTCGGCGACGCAGCGCCTCATGCTTCTGCGGGGCGACATCGACTACGCGCGCGACCTCGACAAGGATCAGCTCGACGCGCTCGCGCGCCACCCTCATATCCGTATCGACCATGGCGTTCAGAGCCTCGTCACGTATCTCGCCCTCAACCAGCGGAATCCTTATCTGCGCCGTCCGGCAGTGATCGCGGCGATCAAGCATCTCGTCGATTACGACGGCATCGAGCGGGCGATCCTGGGCGGCACCCGCATCGTCCATCAGAGCTTCGAGCCGCGGGGCTTTCTCGGCGCCATCGACGAGCAACCGTTCGGCTACGACCTGCCGCGGGCCAAGGCGCTCCTGGCGAGCACGGGCCTCGCCGAGGGATTCTCGGTCTCGATCGACGTGCGCAACGCTACGCCCTGGACCGAGGTCGCGCAGGCGCTTCAGGCGGGTTTCGCCCAGGCCGGCATCAGGCTCGAGATCATTCCCGGCGATGGCAAGCAGGTGCTCACCAAGTACCGGGCGCGCCACCATGACATCTTCCTCGGGGAGTGGGGTACGGATTATCCGGACCCGCACAGCAACGCCGAGGCCTTCGCGCTCAACGAGGATAATTCCGATGGGGCGGCGAAGAAAACCCCGGCCTGGCGCAACGCCTGGTCGGACCCGGCAATGAATGCGCGGGTCGCCGCCGCGATGGTCGAGCGCGACGCGGCACGCCGCGCCGAGCTCTACCGCGCGCTCCAGCGCGCGCATCAGGAGACCGCGCCTTTCGTCTTCATGTTCCAGCTCGTCGACGTGGCGGCGCATGCCGACACCGTCGACGGCTTCGTCATCGGGCCCGGCCCGGCCGAGAACCGCTATGCCGGCATCGCGAAGCATTGACCGCCACGCTGGCGTCTATTTACGCCTCGTCGCCTCGGTCTTGCTGACGCTCTTCGGCCTGCTGCTCGCTACCTTCCTCATCGCGCGTGTCGTGCCGATCGACCCCGTGCTCGCCGTGGTCGGCGATCGCGCCTCCGCGGAAACCTATCAGCGCGTTCGCACCGAGCTCGGTCTCGATCAACCAATCTATGTCCAGTTCTACCGCTACGTCGCGATGGTGCTGCATGGCGATTTCGGCCGCTCGGTACTGACGCGCAACCTGGTGGTCGAGGACATCGCGCGCTTCCTGCCGGCCACGGTAGAGCTTGCGACGCTGGCGACGCTTCTCGGCGTGGTGCTGGGCATTCCCGCGGGTGTCGTGGCGGCGGCGCGCCAGGGTCGCTGGCCGGATCATCTCGTCCGCGTCCTGGGTTTGCTCGGCTATTCGGTGCCGGTGTTCTGGCTCGGCTTGATGAGCCTCTTGCTGTTCTACGCCGAGCTCGGCTGGGCGGCCGGTCCCGGGCGACTCGACATCTTCTTGGAGGATGCGGTCGCGCCGGTGACGGGGCTGATCCTCATCGACAGCGCGCTCGCCGGCGACGTCGCGGTGTTCCGCAGCGCCCTCGCTCACCTCGCTCTGCCGGCGGGCGTGCTCGGCTACTTCTCGCTCGCTTACATCAGCCGCATGACGCGGAGCTTCATGCTCGAGCAACTCGGCCAGGAATACATCATCACCGCGCGCGCCAAGGGGCTGAGCGAGTGGCGCGTGCTGTGGCGGCACGCGTTCGGCAACGTCCTCGTGCCGCTGGTCACGGTGATCGCGCTCTCCTATGCGAGCCTGCTCGAGGGCTCGGTGCTGACTGAGACCGTCTTCTCCTGGCCGGGGATCGGCTCCTACATCACGGGCTCGCTGCTCAACATCGACATGAACGCCGTGCTGGGCGGCACGCTGGTGGTCGGCGCCATCTTCATCGGCCTGAACCTGCTCTCCGACCTGCTTTACCGCTGGCTCGACCCGAGAACGCGATGAGCGGCGCAGCCGGAGCAACGGAGCGATGGCGTGCCTGGCTCACCAGCGAAGCGCCCGTATCGGTCCGACAGGCGCGTCTCGGCGAGATCTATCGCCTGGTGACCGCGTTCATCGGCCATCCGCTCGCTGTCGCCGGGCTTGCCGTCGTGCTGCTGCTGGCGCTCGTCGCGATGCTGGCACCGCTCATCGCACCGTTCCCGCCGGCGGCACAAGATCTGACGATCCGGCTGCACCCGCCGGGAGCGGCACACTGGCTCGGCACCGACGAACTCGGCCGCGACATCCTCTCGCGTCTCCTCCATGGCGCGCGCATCACCCTCGGCATCGTCGCGCTGGTGACGGCGATCGCCGCGCCGATCGGGCTTGCCGTCGGTTGCGCGGCGGGTTATGCGCGCGGCTGGGTCGACGCGGCGCTGATGCGGCTCACCGACGTTTTCCTGGCCTTGCCGCGGCTCATCCTCGCGCTCGCCTTCGTCGCGGCGCTGGGCCCCGGCATCGGGAACGCCGCGCTCGCCATCGCGCTCGTCGCCTGGCCGCCCTATGCGCGCATCGCCCGCGCCGAGACCCTGGCGCTGCGCGGCAGCGACTTTATCGCGGCGGCGCAGCTCGCCGGGGCGTCATCGTCACGCATTGTGTTCAGGCACATCATGCCGCTCTGCCTCGCCTCCGTGGTCGTGCGCGTGAGCCTCGACATGGCCGGCGTCATCCTGGTTGCAGCGGGGCTCGGCTTCCTCGGCCTCGGGGCGCAGCCGCCGGCACCGGAATGGGGCGCGATGATCGCCGCCGGGCGCAAATATATGCTGGATCAGTGGTGGGTCGCGGCCATGCCCGGCATCGCCATAGCCGTGGCGAGCCTCGGCTTCAATCTGCTCGGCGACGGCCTGCGCGACGTGCTGGACCCGAAGCGATGAGCGCGCCGCTGCTCGAGGTCAGCGACCTCGTCGTGCGCTTCGGCGCGAGCGATGCCGTGCGCGGCGTGAGCTTTGCCATGACGCGCGAGCGGCTCGGCATCGTCGGCGAGTCCGGATCGGGGAAGTCCTTGACCGGGCGGTCGATCCTGCGATTGCTGCCGCCGGGCGCGAGGCTGAGCGCGACGCGTCTGGCCTTCGACGGCATCGATCTGCTCGCCGCTCACGAGGCCGAAATGTGCGCGCTGCGTGGCCGGCGGCTCGCGCTCGTGCTGCAAGACCCGAAATTCTCGCTCAATCCGGTGATGCGCGTCGGCGACCAGATCGCCGAGGCCTATCGCGCACATCGCCGCGCGTCGCCGCGCGAAGCCAGGGACAAGGCGCTCGCCATGCTGGAGGCGGTTCGCATCCGCGAGCCGCGACACGTCTACGATCTCCATCCGCACGAGATCTCCGGCGGCATGGGGCAGCGGGTGATGATCGCGATGATGCTGGCGCCCGACCCAGACCTGCTGATCGCCGACGAGCCGACCTCGGCGCTCGACGTCACCGTGCAGATGCAGGTGCTGGCGATCCTCGACGAGGAGGTGAGCCGGCGCCGCATGGGACTCATCCTCATCAGCCACGATCTCGATCTCGTCGCCTCGTTCTGCGACCGCGCGCTGGTGATGCAGCAGGGCCGCATCGTCGAGAGCTGCGCCGCCGGAGCGCTCGAAGCGGCGCAGCATCCTTATACGCAGCGCCTGCTGGCGGCGCGGCCGCGGCTGACGGCACCATGATCGAGGCGCGTGGGCTCACCGCTCGCTTCGGCGCGACGGCCGTGGTCGACGACGTCTCTTTCACAGTCGCTGCAGGCGAGGCCTTCGGCATTGTCGGCGAATCCGGGTCGGGCAAGTCGACCGTGCTGCGCGTCCTCGCGGGCCTGCACCAGGACTGGTCGGGCAGTCTGGTGGTCGACGGCGCGCCGCAGGAATGCCACCGGTCCCGTCGCGGCCGCCGCGTGCAGATGGTGTTCCAAGACCCCTATGGCTCCCTGCATCCGCGCCACATCGTGGACCGCGCCCTCGCCGAGCCGCTCGCCATCAACGGCATCGCTGACGCGACCACTCGAATAACGCTGGCGTTGCGGGCCGTCGGTCTCGACGGTGCGCATCGCTTCCGCTATCCGCATCAGCTCTCGGGCGGGCAGCGGCAGCGGGTGGCGATCGCCCGCGCGCTGATCCTCGAGCCGGCGCTGCTGCTGCTCGACGAGCCGACCTCTGCGCTCGACGTCTCGGTCCAGGCAGAGATCGTTGCGCTCCTGCAGGCGCTGCGCCGCGAGCGCCGGCTGAGTTACGTCCTGGTGAGCCACAACCTCGCCGTGGTGGCGCAACTCTGCGACCGCCTCGCGGTGATGCGCGAGGGCCGCTTCGTCGCAGAGATGACGGTCGCAGCGCTTCGGGCCGGCAATGCCGAGGACCCCTATACGCGTGAACTGCTGGACGCGAGCCGAGGATATCGGCGCAGGAAGACAAGCTAGCGCCACTTCCGCCGCAGCTTGGCGCGATGCGCGGCGAGCCAGTATAGGGCAACGAGGGCGATGCCGTTGCCGATCTTGTCGGCACGCACGAGCTGCATCGTCTCGCGATAGCTCTTCACCACCACCTTGATGTCTTCCTGCTCGTCGGCGAGGCCGTGGATACCGCCGGCGTCACGCGAATCGACGCGGCCGCAGAAGAGCGTGACGGATTCCGTCGACCCGCCGGGGCTCGGCAGATAGCGGTGGATGGGCAACAACTCGCCCTCGATGGTGAGGCCGGCTTCCTCTTGCGCCTCGCGGCGCGCGACCTGCGCCTCGGTTTCGCCGTCGTGGTCGACGATGCCGGCGACGATCTCGAGCTGCCAGGCGGGAAAACCGGCAAGGTACGCCGGCAGGCGGAACTGCTCGATCAGCACCAGCGCGTCGCGCGGCGGATCGTAGAGCAGCACGCCGACGGCGCGGCCGCGCTCGAACACCTCGCGCGTGAGCTTCTTGCTCCAGCCGCCGGCAAAAAGGCGATGGCGCAAGCGATAGCGGTCGATCCGGAAGAAGCCCTGATAGGCGGTCTCGCGGTCGAGGATCTGGATTGCCGCGTCGCTCACGGCGGCGCAGGAGAGCTGGCCATGCGGTGCACGGGTCGCAGTGTATGGGAACGGGCCGCGCGCGCCAACCGGCCAGTGGCGTCCGAATCCGGCCAGACGCGGGCGCGCCTGCGACATATCCTCGATGAAGACGACGAGGAGCGATGCGATGACCGATGCGGAGATCCAGGACTTCGTGACCAAGTTCGCGGCGGCGTGGGCAGGGCGCGAGGGCGAGGCGTTTCTCGCCCTGTGGCATCCCGACGGTGTGCTCCACTACCCGCTGGCCGATCGGCCGATCGCCGGCCGGGAGCTCGGCCGCCTCGTCGAGGCGCAGAAGGAGGCCGCGCCCGATCTCGTCTGGCAGCTCCTCGATTGGACCGCACGCGGCGAAGTCGTGATCGTCGAGTGGCAATGCACGCGCGCCGGCCCGGACAAGCGCTTCGATTGGCGCGGCGTCGACAAGTTCCGCCTCAAGGAGGGCAGGATCATCGAGGAGCGCGTCTACATGGACACGGCGCCGCTGCGGGCGGCGCGCACCGGCGGCGTGCCGGAGCCGTTGCTGCGCCTGTGAGTGCCTTGGACACTCGGATGGTGCATGTCGACAGCCCCCGGCACGCCCGCGATGGCGTCCGAAAACCGCGAGTATCGGCGTCGGACCCAGAGCATAATCGGGACATGGACCGACTCGACCGGGAAGCCTGCTATCGTGCCATCGAGACCCGCGATCCGCGTTTCGACGGACGCCTGTTCGTCGCCGTGACCTCGACCGGCATCTATTGCCGGCCGGTCTGCCCGGCGCGCACGCCGAGATTCGAGAATTGCCGCTTCTTCACCTCGGCGGCGGCGGCACAGGAGGCCGGCTTCCGGCCGTGCCTGCGTTGCCGTCCCGAGACCGCGCCGGATCTGGCCTTCTGGCGCGGCAGCTCGAACACGGTGTCGCGGGCGCTCGCGCTCATCGCCGAGGGCGCGCTCGATGACGGCGAGGCGGGCGTCGAGGCTCTGGCGGAGCGCCTCGGTGTCGGCGGGCGCCAGCTTCGCCGGCTGTTCAAGCACCATCTCGGCGCGTCGCCGATATACGTCGCGCAGACGCGGCGCGTGCTCTTTGCCAAGCACCTCATTCACGAGACCCGGATGCCGATGGCCGAGGTCGCGCTCGCCGCGGGCTTCGGCAGCATCAGGCGCTTCAACGAGACCTTCCGCGACCTCTTTCGCCGGCCGCCGG
>DASVOY010000272.1:0-2594 GCA_036383115.1 Allostellaceae bacterium | reverse complement strand
GGCGAAATACCCGAGAAGGATGCCGGTCGCGATGGCGATCAGCACTTGCACATAGAGGATCGTGTACCAGGGACGGCGCGCGGTCATGGTGGCCTCGGCTGGAAGAGGAGACGTGCGGCAGCGACTCAGGGAGGCTAACGCCGGAACGCGCCAAATCGGGCACGCGGCCGGATCGTGGCGATCGCGTCAGGACCGGAGGCGATGGCCGGCGCGGCGTCACGATTCTCGACTGGTCCACGATGAAGCGCTGGCGCGCCTCCTGTGTCGCAGCGACTGATCCAGAGGAGCGCCCGAAATGACACACTCGATGGCGCACTTGCGCAAGCAACTATATGTTTCACGTGAAACATTCGCTGCCGCGCGACCCGCCGAGCGCGGTTTTCCGCCATGCCCCGCTGCCCGCCGCCTCCATCGCGCCATCCCCAAGCCCGAATCCGGCAGGCGCGCCTGTAGCACTTCGTGCCGACGCCCGTGGCGACGGGCGCGGAGCGCGTCCGGGCGAACGAAACTCGCGCTAATTCGTGCTGGAGCCGGAGCGGGGCGCACCCGGCGGCGCGTCCTGGTGCGGGCTCAAGGGGACGGCGTTGATGGCTTGGCGGACGCCGGAATTCTGCTCCAGCGCCGCATAGCCTTCGGGCGCGTCGATCAGCGGCTTCAGCTCCGGCGCGAGCGCTTTGAGGAGGGACACGGCAAGGGCGCTGGTGAATTTGTAGTGCTGCGCCTCGGGGCCGGAGACGTAGGCCGTGACCGTGCCGTAGAAGCGCTCGCCCAGGAAGAAGACGAAGGTGGCGGTGCGGTCGACGACGCGTGATCCGATGAGCGCGTGGCCAGTGCCGAAGGTGTCGAAGCGATTGTCGCCGGTGCCGGTCTTGCCGCCGACGGGAAGCTTGGCACCGTCGGCGCCGGCATAGACGCCGCGCAGCCGCGTCGCGGTGCCGTTGGCCACCACGCCGGCGAGCGCCTGGCGCAGCGTCGCCGCCACCTCGGGCGCCATCACCCGCTCGGGCCGCTCCGGCCGGTAGGCCATCTGCGTCTCGTAGGGCGTTCCTGCCGCGAACTGGACCCGCGCGAGATCGGTCGTGGGGAGCTTCACGCCGTCATTCAGAATGATGCCCATGAGCCGCGCCAGCGCATCCGGCCGGTCGCCGGAGCTCCCGATCGCCGTCGCCAAGGAGGGGACGAGCCGGTCGAAGGGGTAGCCCAGTCGGCGCCAGTCCTGGAGCAGGCGGTCGAAGGCATCCTCCTCGAGCAGCACGCGGATGCGGATGTCCTGCTTGCGGGCGTTCCGCGTCTTGAACAGCCAGGAATAGGCATGCTGGCGCGCCTGCTCGCCCGCCGCCATCACCTGGCTGCGCGACGCGTCCGGGAAAGCCTGGAGGTAGGATACGAGCCAGAGCTCGAGCGGATTGATGCCGGCGAGGTAGCCGCGGTCGTTCAGCGAGAAGAGCTTCGGCGCGTATTTCTCGTAGAGCGCGGCGATATCATCGTCGTCGAGCTCGGCGTCGGGCAGCCGGGCCGCCAAGTAGTCGCGCAACTCCGCGGGCGTCGCGTCGGGCCGCACCGAGCGGAAGGCGACCGCAAGCCGGCGCGGGATGGCGCGGATCCGGCTGGCGAGGTGCTCGGCCGCCTCGTCCGGCGTCATCCCCCGATATTGCTCGTAGAAGCGGCCAAGATAGGCGCGCCCTTCCTGGTCCGCAAATCGCCGCAGATACTCGGCGCGCGCGGGGCTGTCCGGGTCGCCGAGCGGCGCGCCGTCGCGCTCGCCGCTCTCGGCCCGGTAATGGCGGACAAGGTCCCGCATCAGGCGGACGAAGGCGAGGTTGACGGAATGCGCGAAGGCCTCCTCGACCGTCGGGGCCTGGTAATTCTCGGACTTCTCGAAATTGTGGAAGACGTGCGAGCCGCCGCCGGTGAAGAAGATCTCGCCGGGATTCCCGGAGTAGCGGCGCTGCATGGCGGCGTCGAGCATCGGCTGCAGGCGGCGGTCGCCGGCACCCGCGAGGTAATCGGCGGCCCAGCGGCGCAGCGGGTCTTCGGTCGCGGCGGCGGCCCGGCGCAGCCGGGCCGGCGGCAGCCCCGCCATCTCGCGATGCAGCTCCGCGATCACCCCGAGATATGTCGCCAGCGTGCGCAGCTTGGCGGTCGATCCCAGGATCAGCTTGGCGCCGGAATTGATGTCGAAGGGCTGGTCAAGGCTGTCGGCGTGGACCCGGACGTAATTGCGGTCGGCGCCGCGCTCGTAGAGGACGACGCTATAGGCGACGCGGGCCGGGTCCTCGGCGCCGAGCAGCTTGTCGCCGACCAGGCCGAGAGACTTGACGGCATCGTGGTCGCTGAGGCGGGCGAGCACGCCGACGACGCGGTCCTGGGCGGCAGCGTCGATGGTGACGTCGGCGGCAAGGTCCAGGCGGTCGAGGTTGTAGAGGTTCGCCACGCCGAGCGTCGACATGAGCTCGGTCCGCACCGCGTCGATCGCCTTGCGTTCGATGAACGAGGAGGCGGGCGGCGAAGGCGGGGTGCTGCGGAAGCGGAGATCGGCCTTGAGCGCGGCGTCGCGCAACGCCGGGCCAATGACGCCGGCGGCGCCAAGCCGG
>DASVOY010000271.1:0-3354 GCA_036383115.1 Allostellaceae bacterium | reverse complement strand
GAAGCCGAGCTCGAGTTCTGGCGCGCGATCAAGGAGGGCAACGACGCGCACGACTTCGAGCTCTACGTCCAGCAATTCCCGAGCGGCATCTACGCCGCGCTGGCCAGCTCCTGCGTTGTCGGCGCACGCTTTGTCACCGTCTTGAGCTGCTCGGCGCTCACCCGGCCATTGTCGCGCGTCTGCAGGAGATAGCCGCCGGCGAGCGAGCGCAAGGTCATGCCGGGCGCCGCCGGGTCGGGCACGCCGCCCGTGATGAGGACGCGCAGCGCCGTCCTGCGCGCGAGCGCCGCCTGCGCTTCCGGCGTGATCGCGGGCGCGATCACCACCTCCGCGAAGAGCTTGGCGATGGCTTCGGCGGTGGCGGCGTCGAGCGGCCGGTTGACGGCGATGATGCCGCCGAAGGCGCTAACGGGATCGCAGGCGAGCGCCCGGTCCCAGGCCTGGCGCAGGTCGCGCGCCGTCGCCACGCCGCAGGGGTTGGCGTGCTTGATGATGGCGACAGTGGGCTCGGCGAACTCGGCGACCAGCTCGAAGGCGGCGTCGGTGTCGTTGAGATTGTTGAAGCTGAGCTCCTTGCCCTGGAGCTGCTCGGCGGTCGCGACGCCGGGCCGCTTCTCGCCGGTGGCGTAGAAAGCCGCTGCCTGATGCGGGTTCTCGCCATAGCGCAGACGCTGCTTGAGGCGCCCGGCCGTGGCGAGCACCGGCGGGAAGGTCTCGCCCTGCTGCGCGGCGAACCACTGCGCGATGGCGGCGTCATAGGCGGATGTGCGCGCATAGGCGAGGCCGGCAAGGCGCCGGCGCAGCGCCAGGCTGGTGGCGCCGTTGTTCTTGGCCATGTCGGCGAGCACGTCCTCGTAATCGCCGGGCTCGGTCGCGACAGCGACATCGGCGTGATTCTTTGCCGCCGCGCGGATCAGCGCGGGACCACCGATATCGATGTTCTCGACGCATTCCTCGAAAGGCGCGCCGCGCGCCACCGTCGCGGCGAAGGGATAGAGATTGACCACCAACAGATCGATCAGCCGGATGCCGTGCTGGGCGAGCGCCGCGAGATGATCCGGCCGCTCGCGCCGCGCGAGCAGCCCGCCATGGATCGCCGGATGCAGCGTCTTGACGCGGCCGTCGAGCATCTCGGGAAAGCCGGTGACCTCGGCGACATCGCTGACCTTGAGCCCCGCCTCGGCGAGCGCCTTGGCGGTACCGCCCGTCGACAGCAGCTCGACGCCGCGGGCGGCCAGCGCTTGGGCGAAGGGGACGAGACCGGCCTTGTCGGAGACGGAGAGGAGCGCCCGGGCCACCGGGCGGAGCTGATCATCGGCCATCGGGACACCGCAAAGGGAGGAGACGATAGTGCGGCGGCGGGGGGCGATCAAGCGGACACGCCATGTCCCCGCCTATCGCGACGGTGCCGGCGTCAGGATCTCGCGCCTTGGTTCGCGCGATCCCTCGGGCGTGCGCGAGGAATCCGGCGTCGAACCGCATTGGCTTGCCGGACGTTTGCCGTTCAACCATTCCCACGCAGGAGACGCGCGATGCGTCGTCGGCTTTTCTTGCTTCTCCTCGGGCCAGGTCTTTGCATCGTGCCCTCTTTGCCGGCGGCGGCAAACAACATGAGCACGCACGGGCAGGTCATTGTCACGGAGCCTCCCACGGCTCATATCCAAGCCCCGCCGCGCGTTCCCTTCCACCACCGCAGGAGTTTTGCCCGTTCCTTCGATCCCTTCTCCCCCTTCGGTTTCTTCCAACCGGTGCCGAGTTTCCTCCTGGGCGGCGTTTTGGATAGCGTCGCGGGCACCGATGCGCTGGCTCCCGCGGGCACTCGCGCGCCGATGGTGATGGTCGCTCCCGACGCGTCCGACCCGCCGCGCGCGATCCGCTCGGCGGTCGACGAGCGGCCGAGCGTCGAGACGACGCCGGAAGGCGTCGTCATCGTGCGCGGGCCCGGCTCCCGTCACCTCCAGCGGTGACCGCCGCGGCGCCGCCCGGTCAGCTGCCCTCGGTGTCCTCCGGCGGTTTCTTCGCCTCGCGGCGGAGCGCCCATTTGACGGTGGCGCCGGCGCTGCCGACATGGCCGTCGAGCAGCACCTGCTGCGATTTTCGCAGCTCGCCGCCGCCGAGATAGACGCTTTCGGCCAAGCTCATGACCGCGCCCTGGGCGCGCAGCCGCCAGCCGGTACCGCTCGGCAGGCGCAGCAGCGCGGTGGCGCCGTCCTGGGCCAGGGAGGCCTGCACCTGGGGATGAAGGTGGAAGCGGATGGCGAAGCTCTGGCCCGCGCGACCGGTCAGCCGATCCTCGCCGCGCAGATCATCGCCGTCGCCGGCAAGGAAGAGCTGGCGCGCATGGGTGAGGCCGAAAGGCGGATGATAGCCGTCATGGCTCGCCGCGAGCCATTGGCTGCCGCCATCCTCGGCGCGCTCGCAGGGGACATGAGTCGGCCGCCGGCCGAGGCCGCCATCGGCGCGAATCTCCGAGGAATTGGTGTCGGCTACCACCAGCGTCGAATGCGCGGCGGTGGCGCGGGCGACGCTGCGCCAATCGGCATTGGCGCCATGATACCCGCCGCAATTGACGATGAGACGCTCGCGGCCGTGGCTCATTTCGAAAGAGAGCGTGCCGGCATGGGCATCGCCGTCAAGCCCGGGCGCCGGCGGCACGCCGGTATCGGCGATGACCAGGGTGCGCCCGGCATGCAAGCGCTGGAAGCCGGCATAGGGTGCCGAGATCGGCGGGCGTCCCTTGGCCTCGGCGCGCGCCAGCACCAGGTCGACGAATCCGCCCTCGCCCTCATTGGCGCCGTTGAAGAGGCCGAGCATGCCGTCGCCGTGGCGGAAGAAGCGCAGCATCGGCGCGGCGCGGTCGATTGCGGATTGCAGGGCACCAGGCACCTCGGCCTGGCGCGCGCGCAAGGCGGCGCGTGCGTCGATCAGGTAGCGCAAGGCCGCGAGCTGCGCCGCCGGGCTGCGCTCGACATGGCCGCCATCGGGCAGGATCTGCGCCGAGAGCTCGCGCTCGAGCCGCACCAGCGCGCGCTCGAGTCGCCGCTCGCCGTCGAGCGCCGCCAGCGCCGCGACGAGACCGCGCAGCGCGGCAAGCCGCCGGACTCCCGGGATCTCGCGGGTGGCGACGCGCGCGAGATGCCGCGCCTGGCGCGCGATGCTGGCGAGCAGGCGGGCCCGGAGAGCGGCATCCTCTCGGCGCCCGGCAAGCGCATCGGCATGCTCGATCCAGGCGAAGAGCCGGTTGCCGGTGACGTCGGCGCGCCAGGCGACGCTGTCCCAGGCGTCGCAACGGTCCAGCCAGTCGGCAGTCCAATGGCGCGCCGCCTCCATTGCCGCTGCGCCGCCGGTCGCGAC
>DASVOY010000270.1:0-2350 GCA_036383115.1 Allostellaceae bacterium | reverse complement strand
GGCATGGCAAGGCGCCTCCATCGGCCGCGGCGCCGGCGCCATGCCACGCGCTCGCTTGTTAAGCTAATATCGGACGGCGAGGGATCGACATGCGCATGGCACAGCACAGGCTCGAGGTGGCGACCTCGGGGCAGGGCCTTTACGAGATAACCGATGCGGTGACGCGCTGGATCGGCGGGCAGGACATTCGCTGCGGGCTGCTCACCCTGTTCCTGCGCCACACCTCGGCGTCGCTGCTCATCCAGGAGAATGCCGCGCCCGAGGTCCGCGCCGATCTCGAGGATTTCTTCCGCGCGCTGGCGCCCGAGGACATAAGCCGCTACCGCCACACCGAGGAGGGGCCGGACGACATGCCCGGCCACATCCGCGGCGCACTGCTGCCGACGCAGCTCTCGATCCCGCTGGAGGAAGGGCGCCTCGCGCTCGGCACCTGGCAGGGCATCTACGTCTTCGAGCACCGCCGCGCGCCGCACCGGCGCGAGGTGGCGCTGCATCTCATCGGCGACTGAGCCCGGTTACTCCGCGCGGTCGGGCCCTGTGGGAACGACTTCCTCTCGCGGCTGGCGGCGGCCGGAGACGACTTCGCCGCGCGCGCGTGGCCGCGCCTGATCGAGGCTGATCCGCGCCGCGATGGTGCAGATCGCCGGCGGCTCATCGATGCGCAGCACGATGCTCTCGCTGAGGAAGAGATGATAATGCACCCCGTCCTGGCTCATATAGCCGGCGCGCAGATCCTGCCCGAGGATGAGCTTGCCGAGCCTCGGATCGACCAGCACGCCGCCCTCGATCGGCGCCTTGTAGATACCGCGCGTGCAGAGACGGCGCAGATGCTCGAGCTGCAGCACATCGGTGCCGGGATAGAGCCGGAACAGGCCGTTATAGAGCGCCGGCGCCAGCGCCAGCGCGTAAGGCCCGCGATAGCCGGCCTCGTCGAGCCGCGTTACCCCGGCGAGCACGTCGGCGAGCGCGCGCTCGACCGCCGACCAGTCGCCGCCCTCGATGGTGAGCCGGCCCTCCTGGGTGAGCAGGCCGGCGAGGCTGCGGTCGGGCTGGCCGCGATAGATGAAATCCTCCTCGCGGTCGGCGATCGCCTCGGCGGCGTCCTCGGCCGGCTTGAGGTCGAGCGGCTGGCCGTAATCGACATGCGCCGCGACGCGGCGGATGCTCAGCTGGAAAGTCTTGCGCAGCATCGGCACCGAGACGGCGCGCCCCATCACCGCGCCGGCCTCACCTTCCGCTGGCTGGCGGCAGTAATCGTCGTTGCCGACCTCGATCGCGGTGAGGCCGGCGCCGAACGGGCCCTCGAGATCGAGGAAGCGCCGCCCGGTCAGCCGGTCGCGCGCGCCTTTGACGGCGGCCTCGTCGATCTCCCGCCAGAGGGCAGACGGCAGCCCGGCCTGGTCGCGGTGAAGATAGTCCATCGCTCAGTTTCCCTTGAGCGGGCCGATGGTGAAGCCGCGCTCGCCGCCGCCATTGGCGCGCTCGGTGGCGCGCCCGGCGTCGTTGCCGCGCTCGCTCTCGACCTCTTGCTCGGTGGCGAGGTCCTCGACCTCGAGGATCGGCGCCTTGGTGAAGAGATAGGTCTTGAGGTAGCGCTCGAAATCGCCGTCCGAGCGGCGAATGTATTCGAGCAGCATCGAGGCGTGCTCCATCTCCTCGCGCATGTTGTGGAGGAGCAGGCCTTTGAGCGTCTCGTCCTCGGTGTCGTCGGCGCGCTGGCGATACCAGTCGATGGCATCGAGCTCCTCCATCAGCGACACGACGGCGTGGTGCAGGGTGAGCGTCTTCTTCGACAGGCGCTCGCGCGGGGCATGCAGATTCTCGCTCGACATCGACCCTCTCCGTTCAAGCGCGCGCTATCACCGGTAGAACAGACAAGTAGGCGCGACCGAGGCAGAACGCTCCAGCCCCGGTGCAAGTTCCTCCGCCTCAGGGCGGCGGCGGCGTCAGGACACGCACGGCCATGAGCTCGCGCAGCGCGGTGAGTTCGCGTGCGATGGTGATGATGGCGGCGAGGAAGCCCGAGAAAATCCCGGCCAACGCCAGCCCGACGAGGAAGCCGATGACCGCGCCGAGAATGCTGCGCGGCTCGACATAGCCCTCGCCGATGTACGGCCATGCGTTGCCGTAATAGCCCGCCGCCGTGCTCGACAGGATCAGGAACAGCGCCAGCAGCTTGTTGATGACATCGAGGATCGCGATCAGCAGCCGGTTCAGCATGAGACGGCCTTTCTCAGGGGCGATCGCCCGGACGAGCGGAGCCGCCGGCGCCTGGGGCCGGCGCGTTCAGGCGAGAGCGCCCGGTGTTCAGCGGCGGCCGTGCAGGAGATAGGCGATCGCATAGCCGACG
>DASVOY010000269.1:0-6192 GCA_036383115.1 Allostellaceae bacterium | reverse complement strand
CGGCTCAATTTCGGCGTCGCCGCGAGCGGCTTGCCGAGCGACTGGGCCATGTTCAACGTCGACGGGATGAGCGGGCAGAACCGCGACATGACGCGCGAGTCACTCGACATCATCCTCAAGCTGTGGAGCAGCGACGAGCCCTTCCACTATGACGGCAAGTTCTGGAAGGTGGACAAGCCGGCCGAGATGATCGGCCTGCTGCGGCCGCACATCAAGCCGCTGCAGCAGCCGCATCCGCCGATCGGCGTCGCCGGCCTCTCCAAGAACTCGGACACGCTGAAGCTGGCGGGCGAGCGCGGCTTCATTCCGATGAGCCTCAACCTCAACCCCGCCTATGTCGCGAGCCATTGGGATTCGGTCGAGGCAGGCGCGCGGCGCACCGGACGCACGCCGCACCGCCGTGACTGGCGCATCGTGCGCGAGGTGTTCGTCGCCGACACCGACGAGGAGGCATGGCGCCTCTCCGTCGGCGGCATGATGGGCCGCATGTATGGCGAGTACTTCCTGCCGCTGCTCGCCGCGTTCAAATTCACCGAGTATCTGAAGCACAGCCCCGACGTGGCCGACAGCGATGTGACCCCTGCCTATTGCGGCAAGCACAACTGGATCGTGGGATCGCCGCGCACGGTGACGGAGCGGCTCGCGCAGATCTATGACGAGCTCGGCGGCTTCGGCTGCCTGCTGCTTTTCTGCTTCGACTACGTGGAGAACCCGCGGGCGTGGCAGCACTCGATGGAGCTCCTCGCCAAGGAGGTCATGCCGAAGCTCGCACGTCTGCAGCCGAAGACGGCCACCGCCGTCGCTTGAGTCGAACTACGGTTGTTTATTGCCACCATCCCACCTCGGAGATGCTCATGCGTTTGATCGCTTCAGCCGGGCTCGCGCTCGCCCTGTCTTTGTCCGCCATGCCGGCGCAAGCCGAGACGCACGAGATCATTCACCAGGCTTTTGCCGCCACCGAGGCCTGGGCCGACCGGCTCGCCGATCGGGCGCAGGATCTCGCGGACCAAGCGCATGACGCGATCATCATCGGCGGCATCATCGTCTCGATGAACCGCAATACGATCAGCGGCGGCGCCGTGGGCTGCGCGCTGGGCGCCGCAACGGGAGCGAGCTCGACGCTGGCCTTGGCGGTTCCGACGGCGGGCGCCACGATCGCCGCGGCGCCGAATGCCACGATGGTCGGATGCGCGCTCGGCGCCGCCGGCGGCGCCGCGTTGGGCTATTCGTTGGATTATCCGGAAGGGCGGTGAGGCCGATCAGGCTAGCGCGCGAAGGCGAGCGAGCAATCCCGCCCGCGACCCGGCTCGCAGCCGGCGGGAGCGCTCGCATTCTGCCAGCCCATGTCGCGGAAACCGGGCATGGCGCGGCTGGACTGGAGCTGATGGGTCATCACCAGCCCCGTCACGATCAGCAGCATCCCGATGACTCCGATCGATTCCTCGTCCATGACGCGATCCCGAATACGAGCGGAAAGCTGAAATCTCGCCCATGGGAGTAGCACGGACGGCATTAAGCGGAAGTGAACATCCCGCCGCATTTCCCTAAAATGCGCGCTGTCGGCGAAGCGCGCGGGGGTGTGGGCGAACGCCAGTCATCGGCTCGGCGGCGCCCTTCTCGCCATGCCGCGCGCTGCGCGCTAGGTATGATCGTAGGCGCGCTCGCCATGCACGGCGAGATCGAGCCCATCGTCCTCCTGCTCGGGGTTGACCCGCGTGCCGACCATGGCGCCGATGAGCTTGGCCAGCACGATCGTCGCCACCGCCGACCATAGGGCGGCAGCGAGGACGCTCAGGGCCTGGACACCGAGCTGCTGCGGCAGATCCATGCCCTCGGCATAGCCGACACCGCCGAGCGCCGGCGCAGCGAACACGGCGACGAGCAGCGAGCCCAGCATGCCGCCCACGCCGTGGACGGCGAAGACATCGAGCGTGTCATCGATCTGGAGCCGTTGCTTGACGAAACCGGTGGCGAAAAAGCAGATGCCGCCGCCGGCAATGCCGATGGCGATGGCGCCCATCGGGCCGACATAGCCCGATGCCGGCGTGATCGTGGCGAGCCCGGCCACGGCGCCGGTCACCAGACCAACCGAGGTCGGCTTGCCGGCGCGCAGCCATTCGACCGACGTCCAGGTGAGCGCCGCCGCCGAGGCCGCGAAATGAGTGGCAAGGATGGCCGTCCCGGCCGCGGCGCTAGCGGCGAGCGCGCTGCCGCCGTTGAAGCCGAACCAGCCGAACCACAGCATGCCGGCTCCGATCATGGTCATGCCGGGACTGTGCGGCGGGATCAGGCTGCGCGGGAAGCCGCTGCGCGGGCCGATGAGGATCGCCGCGACGAGCGCCGACACGCCGGCCGTGGTGTGGACGACAATGCCGCCGGCGAAGTCGATGGCGCCGCGCTCGGCCGCCCAGCCGCCGCCCCACACCCAATGCGCCACCGGCAGGTAGACGACGAGGAGCCAGGCGAGGCTGAACAGCACGACGAAGGAAAAGCGCACGCGCTCCGGGAATGCACCGATGATGAGGGCCGGCGTGATGACTGCGAAGGTCATCTGGAACAGGACGAACACGACCTCGGGGAGGTTGCCGGGCAGCTTCTTGTCGCCGAGATGGGCAAGGAAGGCCTTGTCGAGCGGACCAATGAACGCGCCGCCGTCGCCGAAAGCGAGGCTGTAGCCGACGATCGCCCAGACCAGCGAGACGATGCAGCAGATGACGAAGCAGTGCATCAGCACCGACAGCAGATTGCGCGCCCGCACCAGCCCGCCATAGAAAAGCGCGAGCCCGGGCAGCGTCATGAACAGCACGAGCGCCGAGGCGACGAGCACCCAGGCGGTAGCGCCGGTATCGACGGCGGCTGCATCGGCCGCCCAGGCCGGCGCCACGGCGCAAAGCAGCAGGAGCACCGGCAGGCAGCACCTGGCGATGCCGTTCAACGCGAAAGGCATTTGGACATTTCCCCCGATCTGGTCCGGCCCCGCGAGCCGGCTCCGAGCGGGCACGATAATCTCCCGGGAGCGGCGCCGAGACAACCGCCAAGATGGCGCAGTTGGCGCCAAAAAACCTCGCAAGTGCCTGTTCCAATTCCCATATAACCGAGAGCCGGAGGCCGCGCCGTCGCCGAGACGACGGGGTCTTCCCGGCGCTGTCCCCTCAAGATCCTGTCCCCGAGTACCATGAAGTTTCTACCTGCCATCGAGCTGACCGGGCAGG
The DNA here is from genome assembly GCA_036383115.1 of Allostellaceae bacterium. Lineage (GTDB taxonomy): Bacteria > Pseudomonadota > Alphaproteobacteria > ATCC43930 > CGMCC-115725 > DAHUYF01. The sequence continues at coordinate 2,980 of DASVOY010000269.1, read as the reverse complement.
CGCGCATGCTGTTGGCGCATGGCGCGTTGCGGTTGCATCCCGGCCAGTGGGTCGTCGAGAACGGCGTGCGCGGCCGCTACCTGCGGACCAACCGGCGCACCGGCGTGAGCTATTTCGCCTGGGAGCGGCCCGAGGAGAGCTGGAGCCAGCAGGCCCAGCGCTTCCACCGCGCCTGCGTCAAAGGCTTCGTCGGCAAATACGCGCCCTATTACGACGTGGTGAAGGCGATGCGCGAAGCCGAGCGGCAACAGCGCGACGCCGCATCCGACCAAGACCGTCAGCCGGACCTGCCCTTCTGACTTACCCGCCTGCCGCGGCCGCCATCGCGTCCGCCGGCAGCGCGAGTCCGAGCGTGCGATAGCCCCTGTCCGTCAGCACGCGTCCGCGCGGCGTACGCTGCACGAAGCCTTGCTGGATGAGGTAGGGCTCGATCACCTCCTCGACGACGTCGCGCTGATCCGAGAGCGCCATCGCCATGGTCTCGGCGCCGACCGGGCCGCCGCGATAGTTCTCGGCCATGAGGCGGAGATAGCGGCGGTCCATGGCATCGAGCCCGAGCCGGTCGACCTCGAGCCGGTCGAGCGCCGCGGCCGCGGCTTTTGCATCGATGCACTCGCGCCGGGCCACCGCGGTGAAGTCGCGCACGCGCCGCAGCAGTCGGCCGGCGACGCGCGGCGTGCCGCGGGCGCGGCGCGCGATCTCGGCGGCGCCCTCAGGCGTGATTGCCGCCGCCATCAGTTGCGCGGCGCGGCGGATGATGTGCTCGAGCTCGTCATGATCGTAGAAGTCGAGGCGCAGCGGAATGCCGAAGCGCTCGCGCAACGGGCGTCCGACGGCGCCGGCGCGCGTCGTCGCGCCGATCAGCGTGAACGGCGGCAGATCGATCCGGACAGTGCGCGCGCCCGCGCCCTCGCCGACGATGAGATCGAGGCGGTAATCCTCCATGGCGCTGTAGAGGATCTCCTCGATCGCGGGCGCGAGGCGGTGGATCTCGTCGATGAACAGCACGTCGAAAGGCTGCAGGCCCGTGAGCAGCGCCGCGAGATCGCCGCTCCGCTGCAACACCGGCGCCGATGTCGCGCGAAAGCCCACGCCCATCTCGCATGCAGCGATCTGCGCCAGCGTCGTCTTGCCGAGGCCCGGCGGCCCGAACAGGAGGACATGGTCGAGCGCCTCGCCGCGCGTCCGCGCCGCGGCGATGAAGATGGCGAGGTTCTCGCGCAGCTGGCGCTGGCCAACGAAATCCGCGAGGGATGTGGGGCGGAGCGCGCGGTCGAGCCCGCTCTCCGCCGAACGCAGGTTGGAATCATCGGGCATTTTGCTAAATCACGACACTATGCCTTGTTGTCTTTCACGCTCGGTTCATCAGTTTCTGCGATCATCCGCGATGGGGTTGTCCAGCGAATTGATCAGCGATCCATGCTCGACTTGATAGATCAGATCGAGACGCCAAACCTGCGGCGCCTCTACGCCTACTGGGACGGGCTGCGGCGGGGACGCGAGTTTCCGGCGCGGCGCGATGTCGACCCGCTCGACTTTCCCTATGCGCTCGGCCATATCGCGCTGCTCGACGTGCTCTATGGGCCGCTGCGCTTCCGCTTCCGCCTGCACGGCACGGCGCTCGTCCTGCGCGCCGGCTACGACATGACCGGCAAGATGGCCGACGAGCTGCCGAACCTGGCGAACCGCACCAAGCTGCTCGAGCGCTGCCGCAGGGTGATCGAGACGCGGCGCCCCGTCGCGACCATCGGCGAGCGTGCTGTCGGCCGCCACACGTGCGGCTTCGAGGTGCTCTGGCTGCCGCTCTCCGATGACGGCAACAGCATCTCGATGCTGCTGGGCGGGCTCTTCTACCGCGATGAGCCGGCGGCCACGCACTTGGACGTCTCGCGCAACTCCGCCGCCTAGCTAGAACGGAATCTCCTCGTCCGCCACCGATTCGGCGCGGTGGGCGTCGCCGTTATTGGCGGCGCGCGTCTCGGCGTGGCGGAAGAGATCCTCGATCTCGCCCTGGCTGCGGGCATTCGCCAGGATCTGCAGCCGGCTGTTGAAGCGGTCGAGCACGATTTCCGTGGTGAAGACCTCGCGCCCTTCCTTGTGCCAGCGGCGCGTCCGCACCTGGCCTTCGACGGCGACCAGCGAGCCGCGCTTGGCGCGCCGCTCGATGACGTCGATGAGCTTGTCGTCCCAGACCACGACGCGGTGCCATTCGGTGCGCTCCTCGCCCTTCACGTATTCGGACGTGGCGAGGCGCAAGGTGGCGACACGGACTCCCGCCGGCGTGGTCGCGGTCTCGGGATCGCGGCCGAGGCGGCCGACGGCAATGAAACGCTGATACATCTCGTTTCCTCTATTTTCTCGGGGACAGTCGGACAGGCGGCCGCTAGGCCGCCCGCTGCTCCTCTTCCTCGCGCTTGAGGATCTCCGCCTTCTTCTGCGAGAAATAGGCCGTTATGCGCTGCTGCGCCGCCTTGTCGACGCTGCCGATCTCGCGGAGCCGCGCGCTGACGCCGCTCTTCCAGAGATCGTCGAGCGCCTCGAGCGCGGCGACGTCGGCGAGCTTCTCCTTGATCAATCGCTCGAAGCCTTCGACCGCGGCGGGCTGCAGCTCGGGATTGCTGCGCGCCTGGAAATAGGCTTCCGCCTCCTCGCGATACTTGCTGTCGTCGAACAGGCCGAGATAGACGTCGGCGGCGAGCCCGAGCTGCAGCAGGCATTTGCCCAGCGCGTCGGTCACCGACATCTTGAACGCCTCGTCGTTCGGCTCCTCGCCGCCGTCGCGGCGGCGGCGCATCAGCTCCGTGCCGCCCCATTGCGGGCCGCTGAAGCATTTCTCGCCGGTCTCGGGATCGCGGTACCAGACGCGCACGCAGGCGAAGACCATGCGCTCGACGATGGTCCATTCGGTCTGCTCATAGCCCCAGCCCTGTCCGATCGGGCCGAAGGCCTCGGTCATGGCCTGGAGCCGCCATGCCGGATC
>DASVOY010000268.1:0-5548 GCA_036383115.1 Allostellaceae bacterium | reverse complement strand
AGGTCTGACCGCGGCGCGGGCCGCAGCTCGCCGCTCTTCCAAACATGGTCTCGCCGCGCGCCGCCCTATCCGCGACGATGACGTGCAATTAGCGTCCGGGGACGCCGTGGGAATAGCTGTCCTCGCCCGGTGGCGGCGTGGCGGATATGGGCTCTGACGACGATTGCGCCATCGATGATGATTGCGCCCGGTCCCGTCCGGCAAGCTCTACGCCGTTGGGGATGAGCGGCTCGCCGCGAGCGATCTTGCCGTCGATCTCGCGCGCCGCCTTTTCCAACGCGACGTACCGCTCGGCGGTCGGCGGATGCGAGCTGCCGTGGCTGATGGCTTGGGGATGCTCGGCACCCATGCGCCGCATGAACGCGGCGGCGCCGTGGTAGTCGTAGCCCGCGAGGGCAGCGTAATAGACGCCGACATAATCGGCCTCCGCCTCGAAGCTCTGCGAGTACATGCCGCGGCCGATTTGCGAGAACGCTCCCCCGACATTGACGCCCAAGGCCGCGGATACCAGCACGCCCGCCACGGTGCCGAGAATGGCATTGCCTCTCTGCTTGTCGAGGTGATGCATGGTGTTGTGGGCGAGCTCGTGGCCAAAGACCAGCGCCACCTCGTCGTCGCTGGCGACGAAGTCCAGCAGGTCCGCATTGATGGCAATGCTCTTCCCGTCCGCCTTCGCATTCACGCCCTTCGCCGCGGCCAGCCGCCATGGATAGCTGCACCGCTTGACCTCCTGCCCGTCGACAAGATCCATCTTGACGTGCGTGTCGCAGAACGGGGCGGCGGCGATGCTGATCCTGGTGGCAATGACATCCAACCGCGCCGAGTTGGAGAGCGAGGTCGTCGCCGGCGGGCCTCCCATGCCCGAAAGGCTCGCCGGACCCAAGGAATCAGCCGCTCCGGCCGCGCCCGTCGGCGGGGACGGCGCGCGAGGCTGCTCGCCGCGCGAGATCTGCCGCTGTATATCGGCTTCGCGGGCGATATCGACCTCGCTGTATGCGGGTCGATGCGTCGTCGGAGCGCACGCCGCCAGAGCGGCGGCAACCAGCGAGATCACCGGCCAGCGCATGAATGCCTCCCACCGCCAGCGCATCGCGACGAGCCTGCCATCGCCCGCCGGCGTTCGGGTCAATGTTTCCCGGAGAGGCCCGGGCCCGTCAACCCTGGATTGTGCTCGACCTCCATTCTGCCGGCGGCGGCTGTTTGATGCTGCGCATCATTTGTCCGGCAGCGCCGTCGGAATCGCTGCCCCCGGTGGCATGCTCTGGCTACTGGCATCGGCCGCGCCGGCCGCATGGGCTTGCCCGCCGAACTGCTGGGCCAGGCCTTTCAACAGGGCGATGCCGTCCGCGAGCCGATCGACGAGAGCCGACGCGCCGCCGCGACCCGCCAGAGCGACCCAGGCCAGCCCGGCGGCAATGAGGGCGGCCGGGACGATGTTCTTCTGTACGCCCTGTGCGAGAGATCCGACGTCGAGCTTCCCATCGTGAACCATGCGCAGGCTGCGCACGAAGACATGACGCAGCGCATACTCGCGATCGAGCGTCGCCAATGAGCGCGACAGCCGCGACCGTGTCCGCGCGATCTCAGCGGCGATCTCGGCGGCGGACAGCCTCGCCGGGGGCTCGTGCGCGATCATGTCAGCTCCTCGCGCAGCCACTCACCGGTCTCACGCATGGAGTGCAACGCGTTGCGCGGAACGAGCGTCGCGCGCGCCATCAGCCGGCGGCCGTAGAGAATTGCAGCTGCACCTGCCGCGGCGAGCAGCGCGCCGACGAGCGCGGACGCAGCCCATAGCGGCATGACGTATCCGAGCAGGAGCACCAGCGCGGCGACCAGGGCCAATCCGCCGGTGAGCGCCACGGCGAGCCCCGTCAGAAGAACGAGGCCGCCGCCGACGAGTTGACCGATGTTTTCGCCCAGCTCCGCCCGGGCGAGCGCGAGCTGCTGGAGCAGGAGGGTCTCCGCGTCGTGAAACAACGCGGAAAGAAGGGCGGCCAAGCTCGCGTTCGGCGATGCACCGCTTGCGGCATCCTGTTGCATGTTCGACCTCGACTCCATGACCAAGGTTTCGCGGGCGCGTGATCGAGCGCGATCCAAGCTCGCAGGTGCCGCGGTCGGTCGCCTTGATCTACCGCAAATCCCGCCCCGTGGCGAGCCGCCGGCATCATCGGAAACCGGGAAACCATCGCCATCGGCGCGCCGTTTGCGCAGATCACCGGCTTCGCAGCCGCTCGGCAAAGGATATGACGCATGAAATACCGCCTGATGGGCCGCACCGGCCTCCTCGTCTCGGAGATCTGCCTCGGCACCATGACCTTCGGCGGTCGCGGCTTCTGGAAGCAGATCGGCCAGCTCGACGAGCGCCAGGCGACGGAGATCGTCCGCGGCGCGCTCGAGGCCGGCGTCAATTTCTTCGACACCGCCGACGTCTATTCCGAGGGCGAGGCCGAGCGCCTCCTCGGCCGCGCCCTCAAGGACCTCGGCACCCCCCGCGCCGAGGCGGTGATCGCGACCAAGGTGAGAGGGCGCACCGGCCCCGGACCCAATGATGTCGGATTGTCGCGCGGCCACATCATGAGCGCGGTCAAGGACAGCCTGGCGCGGCTCGGCACCGACTATATCGACCTCTATCAGATCCACGGCGCCGACCTGCTGACGCCGCTCGACGAGACGGTCCGCGCGCTCGACGATCTCGTGCGCGCCGGAATGGTGCGCTACATCGGCTGCTCCAACCTGATGGCATGGCAGATCGCCAAGGCGCTCGGCATCTCGGCGGCGCACGACCTGGCGCGGTTCGAGACCGTTCAGGCCTATTACTCGATCGCCAGCCGCGACATCGAGCGCGAGATCGTGCCGGAGATGGAGGCGGAACGGCTCGGGCTGATGGTGTGGAGCCCGCTGGCCGGCGGCCTGCTCAGCGGCAAGTTCCGGCGCGACGCGGCAGGTCCCAACGACGCGCGGCGCAGCGGCTTCGACTTCCCGCCGGTCGACCGCGAGCGCGCCTTTACCATCGTCGACGCCATACGCCCCATCGCCGAGCGGCACGGCGTCTCGGTGGCGCGGGTGGCCCTCGCCTGGCTGCTGCATCAGAAGATCACGATGAGCGTCATCATCGGCGCCAAGACGATCGAGCAGCTCGACGACAACATCGCGGCGTCGGATCTTCGCCTCTCCCCGGAGGAGCTGGCCGCCCTCGACAAGGTGAGCGCGCCCAAGCCCGAATATCCGCAATGGATGGTCGAGCGCCAGAACGCCGACCGCCTGCCCGCCGCCCAACGCGGCTAGGCCGGCAAGCTCGGCCGCGCCGCCGCTTGACGCGCGACCACCGTTTCGTATCGATAGGCCCGGCGGCCGCTGAAGGGTGAATGCCGCATCCTCCGGAGAAATGATCACGGCCATGATCGGACGCCTGCGCCAAGCATTCGGCGATGAAGGCGGCAGCGTCCGCAACCGGATCATCGGCATCTACGGTATCCTGATCGCCGCCAATCTCGCCGCCTGGGCATGGGCCCTCATCGTCTTCCGCGGCTATCCGGTGCTCCTCGGCACGGCGCTGCTCGCCTACAGCTTCGGGGCGCGGCACGCCGTCGACGCCGATCACATCGCCGCCATCGACAACGTCACCCGCAAGCTCATGCGGCGGGGACGCCGCCCGGTGGCGGTCGGCTTCTACTTCTCGCTCGGCCATTCGACGGTCGTCGTGCTCGCCTCGGCGGCGATCGCCGCTGCGGCCGCGACGCTGCAGACGCATTTTGCCGCGCTCAGGCAGGTCGGCGGCCTCGTCGGCACCAGCATCTCGGCGCTTTTCCTCTTTGCCATCGCGCTCGCCAACGTATTCGTGCTGCGTGCGGTGTACCGGACGTTCCAGCACGTCAAGCGCGGCGGCCGCTATGCCGGGGAGGAGCTCGACGGCGTCCTCGCGCAGCACGGGCTGATCGGGCGGTTGTTCCGTCCCCTCTTCCGCCTCATTGGCGCGAGCTGGCACATGTACCCGCTGGGGTTCCTGTTCGGCCTGGGCTTCGACACGGCGACGGAGATCGGGCTGCTCGGCATCTCCGCCGCCGAGGCCTCGAACGGCCTGTCGGTTTGGTCGATCCTGATCTTCCCGGCGCTGTTCACTGCCGGCATGTCGCTGGTCGACAGCACCGACGGCATGTTGATGCTGGGAGCCTATGGCTGGGCCTACATGAACCCGCTGCGCAAGCTCTATTACAACCTGACGATCACGCTTGTCTCGGTGGCGGCGGCGGCTGCCATCGGCGGGATCGAGGTACTCGGCCTTGTCGCCGACAGGCTGCGCCTCGATGGCCCGTTCTGGAGCGCCGTCGCCGCGCTCAACGCCAATTTCGGCAGCCTCGGCTGCCTCGTCATCGGCATTTTTCTCGCGAGCTGGATCGCGGCCTTTGTGATCTATCGGATCAAGGGCTACGACCGGCTCGAGACCGCCAAGGGCTAAAAGCGGTAGATCAGGTTGGTGCCGGCGGTGAACTCGCTCTTCGTCTCGGCGATAGGGCTGTGAGCGGGGTCGCCGAGGAGGTATTGCCATGCGCCTTCCGCCTCGAGCCACCAGTGCTCGGTCCACTGATAGACCATGGTGAGGCCCCAGCCGGCGCGGTCGAGGCCGCCCCTCGCCGTGAAGGCATGGAACTGAGAGCCTCGCGCCTCGGCCGGGCTCACGCCGAAATAGGCCTGCATGTAGCGCCCGTCGGCCAATGTCACGGACGGCCCAGTGAACACATAGAAGCCCTCGGCGATCTCTATCGGCACATAGGCGCCAACGTCACCGATGATGCCGTCATGGCCGCCGATGCCCTTGCGCAGATCGGCCGTGAGCACAACAGGCTTGATAAAGTACTCGGCGAAGAGCTTGGCCTCGGCCGCGGGATCGACATTGGTCAGCCCGTTCAGGCGGTGCTGCAGATGATGGTTACGCCCGAGATCGTAGGAGATCGCCGCGCCGGCGCGGTAGGTCTGGCCGCGCAGCAGATTGACGCCGAGCCCCTCGCCATCGGACAGGAAGGCGATGTCCTTGTAGCGGACGTCGGTGACGACGGAGGGCAGGATCCGATATCGTTTGGACCCCTCGTAGAGCGGATCGACATCGACGCCGCCGCCCAGCGAGACGCGCCAGTCGGGCAGCTTGCCGCCGAGCTTCGCCAGCACCTCGCCGGCGGAATACTGCCAATTAGCCAGCGGAGATGGCGTCTGCGCGGCCAGCGGCGAGGACAGAAGGCTGACGGCCAAGACCAGGGCCACGCCGAAAAGCACTCGCCACCCTGGCCGCATGCATCGCCCTGAGCTGACCGTTCCGCCGCAAAGGATGTGCTGCGGGGCGGCCATGCTATAGGGCAAAACCGAACAAGGCTACAGGCGATCGCCGGCGGCGCGCGGCACGCGATGTCGCATCGCTCAAAAGAGCGGCACGCTGCGATTGCCGCGGTCTGGTGGTCCGCAACACTCAGCTGATCGAGTTGACCACGCCGCCATCGACGCGGAGCGCCGAGCCGGTGGTGGCGGAGGCGCGCGGGCTGCTGAGATAGACGGCGAG
>DASVOY010000267.1:0-2048 GCA_036383115.1 Allostellaceae bacterium | reverse complement strand
TCAGTTTCTGGCGTCACTTCTCCAGAAATCTCAATAGCTTCAACCAGCAACCGAGATTCGGGAGTAAAAATAGAGCAAAGATACAATCCAAGCTATTGAAAACACAGCGATTTCAAGCTTCAAGGAAAGCCTAAAACGCTGTCTTCTCAGCTCCGGTAGCTGCCATTGATGTCGATATCGCGGTGCGTCAGATCGCAGGTCCAGATCGTGGCGCGGCCACTGCCGATGCCGAGATCGAGCACGATGTGGATGTCGCGCCCCTTCATGTGCTGCGCCACCGGCGCCTCGTCATAGCCCGGCACCGGGCCGCCCTTCTCGGCGATCCGGACGCCGCCCACGGTGATGGCGAGCGTGTCGCGGTCGACCTTCTCGCCGGCCTTGCCCACGGCCATGACGATGCGGCCCCAATTGGCGTCGCCGGCGGCGATCGCCGTCTTCACCAGCGGCGAGTTGCCGACGGCAAGCCCGACGCGCCGCGCGGCGCGGGAAGAGGCGGCGCCCGTCACCTCGATGGTGACGAATTTCTCCGCGCCCTCGCCGTCGCGCACGACCTGCTGCGCCAAGTCGACCATCAGCTCGTCGAGCGCCCGACGGAAAGACTTGAGCCGCGGATCGGTCGCGCGGGCGATGCGCCTATGTTTCGCCTGGCCGGTGGCGCAGAGCAGCACCGTGTCGCTCGTCGAGGTGTCGCCGTCGACGGTGATCGAGTTGAAGGAGCGCTCGTTCGCCGCGGTGAGCAGCGCCTGCAGCACCTTCGCCGGGATGGCCGCGTCGGTGAAGACAAAGGCGAGCATCGTCGCCATGTCGGGCGCGATCATGCCTGAGCCCTTGGCGAACCCGTTGATCGTGACGGTGATGCCGTCGATCTCGGCGCGGCGCGTCGCACCCTTGGGGAAGGTGTCGGTGGTCATGATCGCCTGCGCCGCCTCCGCCCAGGCGGTCGGCGATACCGCGCCGGCCGTCGGCGCGAGCGCGCCGACGATCTTGTCAGCCGGCGGCGGCTCGCCGATGACTCCGGTCGAGGCGATGTAGACCTCGCGCGGCTGACAGCCCGCGATCTTCGCCATGGTCTTCGCCGTGTCCTCGACCACTTGGCGCCCGGCGCGGCCGGTGAAGACGTTGGAGTTCCCCGAATTGACCACGATCGCCCGCGCCTTGCCGCGCGGCAGGCAGGCGCGGCACCAATCGACCGGCGCGCCCGGCGCGAGCGAGCGGGTGAAGACGCCGGCCACCGTCGTTCCGGCGTCGAGCAGCGCCACCATCAGGTCGCGGCGGCCCTGATAGCGGATGCCGCAATGCGCGGTGGCGAGCTTGACACCGGCAATCGGCGGCAGGTCGGGGAAGCGTGCCGGGGCGAGCGGCGAGAGCGCGGGCATGGCAGTCTCGAGGGCTGTCTTTCCTGGGCGAAGGTGCGGGAGATTGAGGCCTGCACTCACTCCTTGGGCTTGGTCTCCGGCGCCAGCGTCGGGGGCGCCGGCTGCGGCGCCGTTCCAGGCGCGAGCGTCGGCGCCCCCGGAGCCAACGCGCCGGGCGCCGCCGGCGGCGGTGCGCCGCCGGGCTTGCTGCCGTCGAGATTGAACACCTCGATCTTGGCGGCGGTCTTAAGCTCGTTCAGCTTGTCGCCGACGAGCTCGCGCGAGACCTCGTTGGCGAGGCGCGGCTTGATCTGCTCGAAGGTCGGCGGCTTGGCCTGGCGGCGGTCTTCGACCTTGATGACGTGCCAGCCGAACTGGGTCTTGACCGGCGTCTGCGTGATCTCGCCCGGCTTCAGCTTGAAGGCGGCATCGGCGAATTCCGGCACCATGTCCTCCTTGGTGAAGTAGCCGAGATCGCCGCCCGAGGTCTTGCCGCTGGGGTCGGTGGTCTTCTCCTGCGCGATCTTGGCGAAATCGCCGCCCTTCTTGAGCTCGGCGATCACCGCCTTGGCCTCGTCCTCGCTGCCGACCAGGATATGCCGCGCGTGGACGTCCTCGCGCGGCGGCGCCTCCTTCACGAATTTGTCATATCGCGCGTGCAGCTTCTGGTCGGTCACGCTCTTCTCGAGCATG
>DASVOY010000266.1:0-1652 GCA_036383115.1 Allostellaceae bacterium | reverse complement strand
ACATATTCCCCGGCGCGAATGTCGCCGACCTCGTTGGCCGAAAGAACGACATTGCTCGCGGTGATGCGCATGAGGCCTTCGCCTTCCATCGCGTCGCGGGCGTTGACCGCAAGATTGAGCAGCGCCGCCTCGAATTGCCCGACATCGATGCGACAACTGGCCGCCGCCGCCGCCAGCGACAGGGTCAGCCGGACCCGCTCGCCCAGCGCGCGGCGCAACAGGGTTTCGAAGCGGCCGATGATCTCGTCGGGATCGATCACCTCCGGCCGCACCAGGTCGCGCCGCGCGAAGGCGAGCAGCTGCCGGGTCAGCCGCTCGCAATCCTGGGCGGCGCGCCGGGCCGCCTTGGCAAGCTGGCCGAGCTTTTGCCGCGACCGGGCCCGGGGCCTGGCCAGCTCCTGCTCGACCAGCTCGAGATTGCCGAGGACGACGGTGAGAAGATTGTTGAAGTCGTGCGCCACGCCGCCCGTGAGCTGTCCGATCGCGTCGAGCTTCTGGGCATGGTGCAGCGTCTCCTCCGCCCGCACGCGCTGCTCGCTCTCCGCCGCGAGGCGCCGGTTGGCTTCGACGAGGTCCCGCGTGCGCTCCACCACGCGCTGCTCGAGCGCGTCATTGAGCACGCGCAGCTCCTGCTCCGCGCGGTGCAGCCGCATCAGGGCATCGACCGTGGCCAGCAGCTCCTCGGGCTCGATGGGTTCGACCAGATAGGCGTCGGCGCCGCCCGAGAGACCGGCCGCGCGATGCTTGCCGGCGGTGAACGCCGCCGATGTCTGGAGCACGATCGTTCCGGGTAGCTTCGCCTTGATCGCGCCGCAGATTTCGAGCCCGCTCACATCCGGCAACTTCACGTCGAGCAACACGAGGGCGGGCCGCTCGGCTTCGACGATGCGGAGCGCGTCGGCGCCGCCCGCCGCTTCGCGCACGGCATAGCCGCGCTTGGCGAGGACATGCGCCTTGAAATAGCGGTTGGCGTCGTCGTCATCGACCACCAGGACCTTGAGTTGGCCGGGGGCGGTCATGCCGTTCTCGCATCGCGGACTTCCAGAGCGTGCCGGATGGCGGAAACGAGCATGTCCGCCGACAGCTCGGATTTGGGCACGATCTGCGACGCGCGGCCGAGCCGCCGCCGGTCCTCGGCGGTGAGCCGCATCGAGGTGAGGATGACGGCGGGGACGGCGCTCGTCTCGCGGCTTTGCGACATGCGCTCGAGGAACTCGAAGCCGTCGCTGTCCGGCATCTTGAGATCGAGCAGAACGACATCGGGATGCTCGCTGCGCGCGCGCCTGAGCCCGTCGAGAGCGCTCGCCGCCTCGCTCAGCTCGAAGGCGCCGCGCGGCAGCAGCTGGCGCACGAGATAGCGCGATACCTCCTCGTCATCGACGAGGAGGACCTTGGTGATGGAGCGCCCACCGGTCAGCTCGTCCAACGCCTTGACGAGCGTTGCCGGCTCGACCGGCTTGGTCAGGTAATCGTCGGCGCCGAGGCTCCTCGCCTTCCGCTCCTCCTGGGTGTTCGAGACGACGATGACCGGGATGTGCTCGGTCAGGGTGCGCTGCTTCATCTCGATGAGGAATTTCCAGGACTCCTCGCCGATCAACATGACGTCGAGAAGGAGTGCCGCCGGCGCGAAGCGCTCGAGCGCGCGCTTCGCC
>DASVOY010000265.1:0-1588 GCA_036383115.1 Allostellaceae bacterium | reverse complement strand
CAGCCCGGCAACTCTGCGGCGAGATTGACCTCGCTCCATTTCGGATGATGCGGCGGCTCGAGCAGCTTCGAGAACTGCGTGAAGAACGCCTCGACGAAATTGGCGGTGTTGCGGTAGCGCTCGGAATCCGGCGCCAGGTTGGCAGCGATCATCGCCGTGCCGACGGCCACGGTGTCGACCGCGCCTTGCGGCGTCACGAGGCCGGGATAATCCTCCGCCGTCAGGCGCGCGGGGATGTAGGCGGACGCAATCTCGCCCTTGAGCGGCACAGCGAGGAAATGCAAGCCGTCCTGCGCGCGCAAATTGGCGAAGAGCGCCGCGGGCTTGCCGGCGACGAAAGCCATCGCCGCGATCTCGCCGCTCCGGAGCTTCTCGAGCGCGAGCGCCTGGCCGTAGGCGGTCGGCTCGACCTTGACCCGCAGGGCCTCGAACAGGCGTGTCGCGGTGACGGCAGTGCCGTCGCCCTGGCCGCCGAAATTGACCTTCTTGCCCGCGAGATCGTTGACGCTGCCGATATTACCGCGGGCAAGGAGGTGGAACTCTTCATTGTAGAGCTTGGCGACGTAGGTCAGGCCGCTATCCATGCCTGGCAGGAGCTTCTGCGCCTTGACGAGCTCGAGCACGTCGCTCTGAACGATCGCGAGATCGATGCCGCGCACCACCTTCAGGTCGACGAGGTCCTGCAAGGAACCTTTGCCGACCACGGGAAGAATGCGGCGCGTGGCGCCGTCGTCGAGCGCGTCGGCGAGGTCCTCGGCCATGCGGGCCGACGAGCCGTAGACGCTGCCGGTCACCACTTCGACGAGACCGCGATTGGCTCGCTCGCTCAGCGTCTCGGCCGCTGCCGGCGGCACCGCCCATGCCGCGAGCACGAGCGCCGCCAGACCCAACTTCCCCATCGTCATGATCATCTCCCTATCCATGCGTGCGCCGACCGTCAGCCGGCATATCTCGCGATCAATCGCTTGAGGCGGAGGTCTGCCTCCGTGTGGCCGGCCGCGCTCGCCTTCCGGTACCATTGCGCCGCCATGCCGGCATCGCCGCGGGTGCCGCGCACATGCATCTGCTCCAGGAACACCGGGTCATAGGTCTTGCCGACCGCGGTGCTCGCCGGCGCGCTGCCCTGCTCGGCGGCGCGCTCATAGAAGCCGCGCGCCGCGACGATGTCGCCACTGGCAAGAAGCTGGTCGCCGCGCGCCATCAGCTCGGCAACATCATGCGCGGGCAAAGCCGGGGTGAGAGTAGGCACTGGCGCCAGCGCTTCCGGCGTCGGCTTGACGACGGGCGGCGCGATGGGCGCGGCTACGGCAGCCACGGTCGCCTTGTCGCCTGAGCGGTGCGAGCCGAGCATCAGGACGCTGGCGACGCCGCCGAGGAGAACGGCGAGTGAAGCTGCGATCACGACACGCTTCCGCTCCTGGGGCCTGGCCTTGGGGAGGGTGGGCCCGGCAACGGGCGGCGACGGCGGATTGGCCGGGAACGGTGTGATGGTGCTCTTGGGCTCTGGCGGGCGATCGGCAACGGCTTCGCGCTCTTTCGCCTCGCCGTCATAGGACCAGTGTGACGGCCGGAAGCCGGAGGCGGACGC
>DASVOY010000264.1:0-5597 GCA_036383115.1 Allostellaceae bacterium | reverse complement strand
GTCGGCGCCGGGCGGGCGGAAGGATCGATGGACGCCTCCAACATGCTGAAGCCCGCCCTGGCGCGGGGCGAGCTGCATTGCGTCGGCGCCACGACCCTCGACGAGTACCGCAAGAACATCGAGAAGGACGCCGCGCTGGCGCGGCGGTTCCAGCCCGTTTACGTCGACGAGCCTTCTGTCGAGGAGACCATCTCGATCCTGCGCGGCATCAAGGAGAAGTACGAACTTCATCACGGCGTGCGCATCACCGATGCCGCCATCGTCGCCGCGGCGACCCTGTCGCATCGCTACATCACCGACCGCTTCCTGCCCGACAAGGCCATCGACCTCATCGACGAGGCGGCGGCGCGGCTCCGGATGCAGGTGGACTCGAAGCCGGAGGAGCTCGACGAACTCGACCGCCGCATCGTCCAGCTGAAGATCGAGCAGGAGGCGCTCAAGAAGGAGAACGATCCCGCCTCGCGCGAACGCCTTCAGAACCTCACCAAGGAGCTGGAGGAGCTCGAGCAGCGCGCCGCCGAACTGACCGCGAAGTGGCAGGCGGAGAAGGCGAAGCTCGCGAGCACGCAGAAGCTCAAGGAGCAGCTCGAGCAGGCGCGCATCGAGCTCGAGCAGGCGCAACGGCGCGGCGACTGGGCGCGCGCCGGCGAGCTTGCCTACGGCGTGATCCCCGACCTCGAGCGCAAGCTCAAGGAGGCGGAGGCCCGCGAGGGCGAGCAGATGGTCGACGAGGAGGTCAGGCCCGAACACATCGCCGCCGTGGTGTCGCGCTGGACCGGCATTCCGGTCGAGAAGATGCTCGAGGGCGAGCGCGAGAAGCTGCTCCATATGGAAGAAGCGCTGAGGCAGCGCGTCGTAGGCCAGGACGAGGCGGTGCGCGCCGTCGCGAACGCGGTACGGCGCGCCCGCGCCGGCCTGCAGGATCCCAATCGCCCGATGGGCTCGTTCTTGTTCCTGGGACCCACGGGCGTCGGCAAGACCGAGCTGGCCCGGGCCTTGGCGGCTTTCCTCTTCGATGACGAGCACGCGCTGCTGCGCATCGACATGTCGGAGTATATGGAGAAGCACTCGGTCGCCCGCCTCATCGGCGCGCCGCCGGGCTATGTCGGCTACGAGGAGGGCGGCACCCTGACCGAGGCCGTGCGTCGCCGGCCCTACCAGGTGATCCTCTTCGACGAGATCGAGAAGGCGCATCCCGATGTGTTCAACATCCTGCTGCAGGTGCTCGACGACGGCCGCCTGACCGACGGCCAGGGCCGCACCGTCGACTTCCGCAACACCCTCATCGTGCTCACTTCGAACCTCGGCAGCGAATATCTCGCCGGCCTGTCCGAGGACCAGGACGTCTCAACGGTCCGTGCGCAGGTGATGGATGCGGTGCGCGCGGCTTTCCGGCCGGAATTCCTCAACCGGCTGGACGAGATCCTGATCTTCCGCCGGCTCTCGCGCGAGGACATGACGGGGATCGTCGAGATCCAGCTGCGTCACCTGCAGCAGCTGCTCGGGCAACGCAAGATCAAGCTCGAGGTCGACGACGCAGCCAAGCGCTGGCTTGCGGACGCCGGATACAGCCCGGTCTATGGCGCGCGGCCTTTGAAGCGGGTGATCCAGCAGGAGCTGCAGAACCCGCTGGCCGAGCGAATTCTGCGCGGTGACATCCGCGAAGGCGACACGGTTCGGGTCTCGGCAACGCCGCTCGGCCTGGTGATCGAGCCTGCCCGGCCGACCGAACCCTCCGAGCCCTCCGAGGCGCGCCGGGCCGCCGAGTGATCGACACAGCAAGGAGAAACACCATGAACCCAGGCGATCCTACGAATGGCCATCCGGCACGCGATCCGGGATACCAGGGTGCGAAACCTGCCTCCGCCGCAGGGCCGTCGGATTTCTGGGGCTTGCTCGGCGCGGACGCGTCACCCGCGGTGAGCGATGCGATGAGTGCGTGCCTGGCGCGGAATTGGTGGGCGATCGCGCTGCGCGGCGTTTTCGCGATCCTCTTCGGGATCATCGCCCTCCTCATGCCCGGCCCGACGCTGGCCGCGCTGGTGCTGCTCTTCGCCGCCTACATGATCGTCGACGGCGTGCTTGCCATCGTCGCCGGCGTGCGCGCCGCGCGCCGCCACGAGCGGTGGGGATGGCTCGTGTTCGAGGGCATCGCCGATCTCGTCGCCGCCGCCATCGCGCTCGTGTGGCCGCTGGCCACGATCTTCGCTTTCGTCGTGCTCCTGGGCGCCTGGGCGATCGTGAGCGGCATCCTGCTCTGGACCGCCGCCTTCCAGCTCAGTGTCCCGCGCGGCCGGTGGCTGATGGCTCTCGGCGGAGCCGTCTCGGTGCTCTGGGGGTTCCTGCTGCTGGTCTGGCCCTTCACCGGGGCGATCGTCCTGACCTGGTGGATGGGCGCCTATGCGCTGGTTTTCGGCGTCGCCTTGCTGGTTCTCGCCGTCCGCCTGCGCCGGTTGCGGCAGGAGCTGCCGCCGCCGGCGGCGGTTCCTCACGGAGCATAGATCAGGCCCTTGGCGAAAGGATTCCCGAATGACCCAGAGGATTCTCTTCGTGCTCACGTCGACCGCCCGCATGGGCGAAAGTGGGGAGCCCACCGGCCTCTGGCTCGAGGAATTCACCGTGCCTTATTTTGCCATGCGCGATGCCGGGCATCGCATCGATGTCGTGTCGATCGCCGGCGGCGCCGTGCCGATCGATCCCCGCAGCATCGGCGGCGAGTCGGCCCAAGTGCCCGAGAACCAGCGCTATCGCGATGAGCCCGAACTGGCGGAGATGATGCGCTCAACGCGCTCGGTGCAGCAGGTCAACGTCGCCGAGTACGACGGCGCCTTCCTGCCGGGCGGGCATGGCACCATGTGGGATCTCCCCGACAATCGGGTGCTCGCGCGCGGCATCAGCCAGATGTTCACCGCCGGGAAGCCGGTCGCAGCCGTCTGCCACGGCCCGGCCGGACTCATCGGCGCGACGCTGCCGGATGGCCGCCCGCTGGTTGCGGGCCGCTGGGTCAGCGCGTTCACGACGGAAGAGGAGCGCGCGGTCGGGCTCGAGAACAAGGTTCCCTTCCTGCTCGACGAGAAGCTCGCCGCGCTGGGGGCGCGCCTGGTCAAGGGCGAGCCCTTCACTCCGGTGGCGGTGGCGCACGGCAATCTCATCACCGGCCAGAACCCGCAATCGGCGCGCGAGGCGGCCGGCCTCGTCATCGCCGCGCTGGAGCGGCGCGACGCATGTGAGCCTGTGCACCAGGCGGCCGGCTGAGCACGCGCCGCCATCGCGACTTTCTTTATCTATGAGCAAGGGCCCGGAATAATGAGCGAAGAAAAGCAGCAGCAGGACACCGCAGTCGCCGAGGCTCCTGCCGAAGCCGCCGACGGCGACAACGTCACCCGGCTGGAGGCTGAAGTCGCCGCTCTCAAGGACCAGCTTCTGCGCGCGCTCGCCGATCAGGAGAATGCGCGCCGCAGGGCCGCTCGCGAGCGGGACGATGCCGTGAGATTCGCCGCATCGGGCCTGGCCGCGGATCTGCTCCCGACATTGGACAGCCTTCGTCGCGCCATCGAAAGCGTTCCCGAGGAGCAAGCCGCCGCGGACGAGGCGACGCGAAATCTGCTGGCCGGGGTCGCCATGATCGAGCGGGCTTTGCTCGCCGCGCTGGAGAAGCAAGGGGTCAGACAGCTCGATCTTGCGCCGGGCGATCGCTTCGACCCCAACCGCCACCATGCGATGTTCGAGGTGGACGACAGCGAGTATCCCGCGGGGAGCATCGCCCAGATCGTCCAGCCCGGCTACGCCTACCACGACCGCCTGCTCCGCCCGGCTCTGGTGGGCGTGGCCCAGGCCCGGCGCGGCGATGACGGCGGCACGGCGGAGACGACGACAAGCGGCGGCGCCGCGGAAACCGGTTGACACACATCAGGAGGCCAAAGACATGGCGGGTTTCAGACCATTACACGACCGCGTTCTGGTCAAGCGAGTCGAGGCCGAGGAGAAGACTCGCGGCGGCATCATCATCCCGGACACGGCCAAGGAGAAGCCGGTCGAGGGCGAGGTGCTGGCCGTCGGTCCGGGCGCGCGGAGCGAAGACGGCAAGCTGCATCCGCTCGACGTCAAGGCCGGCGACCGCGTGCTGTTCGGCAAATGGGCCGGCACCGAGGTTGTGATCGACGGCGAGGATCGCGTGATCCTGAAGGAGTCGGACATTCTCGGCGTCATCGAAGGTGGTGGCCGCGCGTCGGTGAAGGCGGCCTAGCGAGAGGAATGTCCACATGGCTGCGAAGGAAGTGCGGTTCGGCTCCAACGCGCGCGAGAAGATGCTCCGCGGCGTCGATACCCTGGCGAACGCCGTCAGGGTGACGCTGGGCCCCAAGGGCCGCAACGTCGTGCTCGACAAATCCTTCGGTGCGCCGCGCATCAGCAAGGACGGCGTCACCGTCGCCAAGGAGATCGAGCTGCCCGACAAGTTCGAGAACATGGGCGCGCAGATGCTCAAGGAAGTGGCGGTGAAGACCAGCGAGGTCGCGGGCGACGGCACCACTACCGCGACGGTGCTGGCTCAGGCGATCGTACGCGAGGGCGTCAAGGCAGTGGCGGCCGGCCTCAACCCGATGGGTCTGCGGCGCGGCATCGAGACCGCCGTGGGCGTCGTCGTCAATGACATCAGGAACCGCTCGCGCAAGGTCTCGACCAATGACGAGATCGCCCAGGTCGGCACCATCTCGGCCAATGGCGAGCGCGAGATCGGCGAGATGATCGCCAAGGCGATGCAGAAGGTCGGCAACGAGGGCGTGATCACGGTCGAGGAGGCCAAGAGCCTCGATACCGAGCTCGATGTCGTCGAGGGGATGCAGTTCGATCGCGGCTACATCAGCCCCTATTTCATCACCAATGCCGAGAAGATGATCGCGGAATTCGAGGACGCCTACATCCTGATCTACGAGAAGAAGCTCTCGACCCTGGCACCGCTCCTCCCGGTGCTCGAGCAGGTCGTGCAATCAGGTCGGCCTCTCGTGATCATTGCCGAGGACGTCGAGGGCGAAGCGTTGGCGACGCTGGTCGTCAACCGGTTGCGCGGCGGCCTGAAGGTGGCCGCCGTCAAGGCGCCGGGCTTCGGCGATCGCCGCAAGGCGATGCTCGAGGACATCGCCATCCTGACCGCCGGTCAGGTGATCAGCGAAGACCTCGGCATCAAGCTCGAGAACGTCACGCTCGACATGCTGGGCCGCGCCAAGCGGGTGATGATCGAGAAGGAGAACACGACGATCGTCGACGGCGCCGGGTCGAAGGACGAGATCCAGGGCCGGATCGCGCAGATCAAGGCGCAGATCGAGGAGACCACCTCGGACTACGACCGCGAGAAGCTCCAGGAGCGCCTGGCGAAACTCGCGGGCGGCGTCGCGGTGATCCGCGTCGGCGGCGCCACCGAGGTCGAGGTGAAGGAGCGCAAGGATCGCGTCGACGACGCGATGCACGCGACCCGCGCCGCGGTCGAGGAGGGTGTCGTCGCCGGTGGTGGCGCTGCCCTGATGTACTCGCTCAAGGCGCTCGACGGCCTGAACGCGCTCAACAGCGACCAGAAGGTCGGCGTGGAGATCGTCCGCAAG
>DASVOY010000263.1:0-4240 GCA_036383115.1 Allostellaceae bacterium | reverse complement strand
GCCGGGCGCCCGGGCCGGCTGTGTTAGCTTGACTGATACAGAGCGGCACCGACATGACCCACTCGATAGAGCACTCGGGCGCGGAGATATAGGTTTCATGGTCCACTCGACCACAGAGATGTAGGTTTCACGTGAAACATTGCGCCGCGGCGGGCATGCCCGGCCGCCGGTCTCCGTGCACGCCCCGGCGGCGACGCGCGCCAGCCAGCGCCGGAGCGAGGGCGGGCAATGATGCAAGCGCTTCCCCAGCTACGGCGACACCACAGCGGCGAGACGGGTCGCCGGCCGGGGGCCATCCGGGACGTCTGTGGCGGAAACCGAACTCTGTCGGGAAAGTTCCGCGATGAACGGCGTCCAACCCGACGCGTTTAGTGGCTTGTAAAGCCCGGAGGTTGCATGGCCCGCAGCGAAGACCCCGAAGCCATCGTCGATGCGCTCGCCTATGTCGAGGAGTTGCACCAGGAGCTCCCGACCGAGAACGGCGCGCCGCCGCTGGGCACGCAGAACCAGGTGGTCGAGGCCATCCTCGCCGATCCTGGTCTGACCGCCTATGTCCGGAACTGGGCGCGGCGGACCCGCGCGCTCGAGGCGCGCGCCGAGCCGCCCATGCGCCCGCCGATCGACGATGTCTATCGCTTCGTGCGCGACCTGCTGCTGCAGGTCGACGCCAAGGCGCCGCGCTGACTGGCGATAACCTGTGCGGCCATGCTCGCGATCGGGGCTAGCGCGGGCGATGAGAGCGGAACCATCGCCGCATCACCGGTCCTACTCGAGAAAGCGCGAGCATCCTCGGACCCGAGCGAGTGGGAAGGCATCCTTGACGCTGGGCCAGGCGATCGCCGAGACGTTCGCCAAGGCACGAGATCACGGGTCGGGGCCGGCGGATGAACAGAGCTACAGGTGCGCGGCCCGGAAATCCGCCCGGAGCGCCCTGACCACGGACGCCGGACCGCCGACGGCAGCGCAATGCCGCGGAAAACCGCGCCTGGCGCGCGGCCGCCAGGACCGGTCGATGCGGAATGTTTCACGTGAAACCTACATCTGTGCTCTCGAGTGCTCTATCGAGTGGGCCATGTCGACGCCGTTCTGCATCACTCCCGCCCACAAGGAAGTGCGCCAGTGCTTCACTGTGGACCAGTCGAGAACCGTCCCGCGCGCGACGGATTGATTCGCATCGACGCTCTCGCCCGGAGCCGCGCGTGACGGTGACATAGGCACCAGCCGCGACACGCATGGCGATGCCGCGCGCGAGCCGTGCCTCGTTGATCGACAATTTGCTGGAATTTTATGCAGCAGGCGCCGGAGTGCGCCGCAGCGCGCCCGAATCAAGCCGTCGGAAGCGCCATGCTGCCAAGCAGCAAATACGTCTGTAATGACTCTCCGAAGCCACATAATTCATTAACGCTTCAGGCCTATCGTTAACTTTGCGGATTTGACGCAATGCAACATATGTGGACCAGTATCGTGCTTGATGGCGAACACAGTGGAACTGCCCGCCGGCCGTCGACGCTGCGCCGATTGCTCGGCCTCGCGCCGCGGCGGCGCGTGCTGTCGCTGGCGCTGCAGGGCGGCGGATCGTTCGGTGCGTTCACCTGGGGCGTGCTCGACGCCTTGCTCGAAGACGAGTCCATCGCCTTCGACGCCGTCAGCGGCACGAGCGCGGGCGCCATCAACGCCGTCGTGTTTGCCAACGGCCTCGCCGAAGGCGGCCCGGCCGAGGCCAGGAAGCGCCTGACCCACCTGTGGAAGCGGCTCAATCGCGCCTCGCCGCTGGCGTCCCTCGGCTCGGCCTCGGCGACGAGCGCCGCGATCGAGCTGTCGACGCGCGTCGTCTCGCCCTACCAGTTCAATCCGCTCGGCGTGAACCTGCTGCGCGACATCCTCGCGCAGGAAGTCGATTTCGCGCGGCTGCGCAAGGCCTCGCCGGTGCGGCTGCTCATCGCGGCGACGCGCGTCAAGGACGGGCGGCTGCGCATCTTCCGCGAGAACGAGATCACCTTGGAGGCGGTCCTCGCCTCGAGCTGCCTGCCGCAGCTCCACCATGCCGTCGAGATCGACGGCGAATGGTATTGGGACGGCGCCTTCAGCGCCAACCCGCCGCTGCGCCAGCTTGTCATCGACTCCGCGACCAGCGAGATCGTGCTGGTGCAGATCACGCCCGAGCAGCAGGAAGGCGTGCCGCGGCTCTCCTCGCACATCACCCGCCGCGCCTCCCAGATCGCCTTCAACAGCCCGCTGCAGAAGGAGATCGAAGGGCTCGACGATCTCTGCGCGCTGTGCAAGGAGTCCGGGCCGTTCCGGCCGGCGCTTTGCCGCAAGCTCGAGCGCCTGCGGCTCCACCGCATCATCGCCGAGGACAGCATCGACGGGCTGCATCAGGCGAGCGCGATGCGGCTCGACTGGTCCTTCCTCGCCGGGCTCAGGGACAGCGGCTACGCCGCCGCCGAGGCTTGGCTGGCGCGAGGGTCGCGCCGGAAATTCCGGCAGGCCGGCAAGGAGCAGATCTACAAATTCGCCATCTGACCGCGGCGGTCAGAGCGCGGCCGATGCGGCCGGACGCGTGCCTGGCAGCGTCCGCCGCGCCGGCCGGACCGCTTCCGATGCGCGGTCGAGCCGCAGCGTGAGGCAGAAGGCCGAGCCGCCGCTGCGCAGGAACGAGTCGAGGGGCGCGGCGAGCACGCGGTAGCCGCGCTCCTCGAGCCGGCCACGCAAATCCGCGCTGCAATCCGAAACGATGACGGAATCGCCGAGGCAAACCGCGTTCGCGGCAAGCCGGCACGCATCCTCGGCGCCGATCTCGACCCGGAGGTCCGATGCCACGCGCTCGCGTATCTCGCCGAGCCCCGTCGGGGTGAAGGCGCCGGGGAAATACAAGACTTCGCCGTTCGCCAGCGGGCTGAGCGCGGTGTCCATGTGGTAGAAGCGCGGGTCGGCAAGCTCGAGCGCGATCGTCTCGACGCCGAAGACCTCGTCGACGACATCGCGCGATGCCGCGGCGGAGCGCGGGCCGTATCCCATCCAGAACACGCTGCGCGTCTCGTCCCAGACGCAATCGCCGGCGCCTTCAAGCACGAGCCCCTGCGGCAGCGGGACGATGGCGTCGACGTAGCCGCGCGCCTTCAAGTGACGGAAGGCCCGCTCGACATGCGCCTCCTCGCGCTGCCGCTCGGGATGGCGGAAGCGCGCGAGCAGCGCCTTGCGATCCATCACCACCGCCGCGTTCGCGGTGAAGACGAGATCCGGCAGGCCCGGGGCCGGAGCGACCAGCTCGATCGCCGCGCCGAGATTGAGCAGCGTGCGATGCAGCCGCTCCCACTGCTGACGCGCCGTCGCGCCGAGCGCGCGGCCTTCCGCCGCCCAACCGGCCGGATCCATCCACGGATTGATGGCGTAGGTGACGGCGAAATACTCCGGCCGGCACATGAGGATGCGCGGCTGAACATGCTGAATCATCGAAGTCGGCTCCTCGTCGGCGCGTCTCAGGCGGCCTTGCGCCCCAAGGGCTCGAGCTCGCGCACGACCTCTTCGAAGCGGTCGAGCGCCCAGTCGAGGTCCTCGCGCGCGATGACCAGCGGCGGCGCCAGGCGAATGACCGTGTCATGCGTCTCCTTGGAGAGGACGCCCTTGCGCAGCAGGCGCTCGCACGCCTCGCGCGCGTCGCCGAAGCGCGGGTCGATCTCCGCTCCGGCCCAGAGGCCGCGCCCCCGCACCTCCTTCAACACGGGGCTGCCGATGCGGCGCAGGCGGGCGAGCATGTGATCGCCCAGGATGCGGCTGCGCTCGACCAGCCCTTCCTCCTCGATGACGCGGAGCGCCTCGAGCCCGACGGCGGCGGCGAGCGGGTTGCCGCCGAAGGTCGAGCCGTGCGAGCCCGGCGTGAACACGTCCATGAGCTCACGCTTCCCGACGAAGGCCGAGACCGGCAGCACGCCGCCGCCCAGCGCCTTGCCCAGGATCAGGCCGTCGGGTCGCACCTGCTCGTGCTCGCAGGCGAACCAGGCGCCGGTGCGGCCGAGGCCCGACTGCACCTCGTCGACGATGAGCAGCACATTGTTGGCGTCGCACAGCGCGCGCAGACCGACGAGCCAGCCGGCGGGCGGCACGATGATGCCGGCCTCGCCCTGGATCGGCTCGATCAGCACGGCCGCGGTGTCAGGGGTGATCGCGCGCTCGACCGCGTCGAGGTCGCCGAACGCGACCGGGCGAAAGCCGGGCGTGAACGGGCCGAAGCCGTCGCGAT
>DASVOY010000262.1:0-7205 GCA_036383115.1 Allostellaceae bacterium | reverse complement strand
GTCCGCAATCTGCTCACATGTCGACCGGCGGCGAATGGTGAGCAAGGTCGCAGAAGTACCCGGAGCGGCCGATAGCTTCCTGTTCTAGACCGCCAGCTGACTGGGCAAATACGGTCAGCTCGCATGTGCGGCCTGAACGGCATTGAATAGCCCGAAACCGACACTCACTCTCACTGAGGTTTCACAGTCGGAGCAAGGCGTCGGGCGAAGAAGGACAGGATCTCGTCGCGGGCGGCGATGGTTGGCTGACCGGCTTCGTCGATCAGGTGGGCGGTCACGACGCTGTGGGGGCACGCCACGCGGTGCGCGAAGAACGGCGCGACATCGGTGTTCGCTGCGCTATCCGGAAGCACGCGCCCCACGAAGCGGTCGCCGAGCGCCTCGGCGTAGGCGGCGAAGCGCTGGGCCCTGCAGAACCGGTCTCCCTCGAAGCGATAGGCCAGAACGGTAAGGTCCTCCCGCTCGAGCCTGTCGCGGATGGCCTTGATGTCCTCAGGCGCAATCTCGATGCCTGCGGGGTCATTGAGCGGCAGCGCAGGCTGGGAGAGAACCGGCGCCAGCATCGAGGGCTCCAGCATCATCGTGAGCGCGAAGTTTCCGGTGAAACACATGCCGATGGCACCGACGCCGGGGCCGCCGCATTCCTGGTGCGCAAGACGCGCCAGCGCTCGCAGCCATTGCGTCACGGGACTCGATGCGTTGGCCGCGAAGGCGCGGAACTCGGTGCTGACGCACGCTCGCCGGAAGACCGCCGCACCTTCCTCGTCGCCTGGCACGGCTCCATCGCGGCCGAAAAGCGAGGGCATGTAGACCGAGAACCCCGCGTCCCGGACCCAGCGGGCAAAGCGGGCGACATGCGGGCTAATGCCTGGCATCTCGCTCATGACGATCACCGCCGGTCCCGAGCCGGCGACGTAAACCTTCTTGGCGACGCCATCGAGCGTGATCTCGCGATGTGCGAAATCCTCGAGCGGATCGTCCTCCTTCATGCTGCGTTCTGGCATGGCCTTTGTCCGCGTTTTCTCGCCCTGCCGAGGGAAGCTTTCGCTGACCGCGACGCCGCGATCCTTCCACGATCCATTGTGTTGCGCAAGGGCCGCCGGCGAGCTGCTTGACGCCTCGGCAACTCTGTTTTGCGTGGCATGCACAGGTACGTTCTGGGTCAATCCGCGACTTGGCTGGCAACGTTCTATTAGTCCGCACTAAAGGCCGATCGCGGACGGCGGGTCGCGCGGCCGATCGTTCATGAGTGTGTTCGTGGTCATTTGTGGCTCCTGAAGGTGCAGTCCATCACAAATGGCCTACGCGCCGTCATGTTGCTCATAGGCTTGCTTCAGACGTCTGGCGTCGAGCTTGTCCATCTTGAGCATCGCCTCCATGACCCGCTTCGATTTTGCGGCATCCTTGTCCTGCAGCATGTCGCCGCGGATTGAGGGGACGATCTGCCAGGCGACGCGTTCAGCGCTTCGGCTGGTCCATTGCCCAGAGGACGCCGAACGGATCGCGCAGCTGGCCGTAGCGGTCGCCCCAGAACATCTCGGCCACCGGCATGACCACCGCCGCGCCAGCATCGACGGCACGTTTCCACCAGACGTCGATGTCGTCGACGGGAAGCATGAGGCTGAAGGCCTGCGGCTTCTGCAGCGGATACCCGTGCTCGGGATAGGCGTCGCTCAGCATGACCGAGCTGCCGTTGATGTAGAGATGAACGTGCATGGTCCGGCCCTTGTCGTCTGCCGGTTGAGCCGCGGCCAGCTCCGCCCCGAAGGCGCGCTTATAGAACTCCGCCGCCTTCATCGCGCCGTCGACCTGTAGATAGGCGACCACGCCGCCCTTCACGGCGGGGTTTGCCTTGGGCTGCGTCTTGTTCATAGCGGTCATGGGGGTCTCCTTTGGTGTGATGGCGACGACGCCTTGCGGCGCGGGATCGAGGGCCGCTTGACCAGTTCACCCCAAGGACGAATCAGGAAGCCGCGGGCCGACAACGCCCAGGAAATATTTTTCAGCCCGGCGTCGGAGCGCTCTCCTGGGCGAGACGGTCCAGGTGCCGGCGGATATGGGCGGCCTCGGCAGGCGTGTTGGCCAGCGCGATGGCTTGGTCGAAGGCCGCGCGCGCCTCGCCCTTCCGGCCAAGCTGCAGCAGGAATGCGCCCTTGGCGCCGAAGAAGTGGAAATAGCCCGAGAGCCGCGGCGCCAGCGGCTCGATCATGTCCAGCGCCGCGGCGGGGCCGTGAAGCTTGCCGACCGCGACGGCGCGGTTGAGCGTCACCACGGGCGAGGGCTGCAGTCGCTCGAGCGCGGCATAGAGCGCGTCGATCTGCGGCCAGTCGGTCTCCTCCGGCCGCGCGGCGCGGGCGTGCAGGGCGGCGACGGCCGCCTGGATCTGGTACGGCCCCGGCCGGCGGTGGCGCACCGCCTTGTCGATCAGCGCCAGGCCCTCGGCGATCAGCTTCCCGTCCCAGAGGCTGCGGTCCTGGTCCTCCAGGAGAACGATCTCGCCGGCGGCGTCGAGCCGGGCCGCGGCGCGCGCATGCTGCAGCAGCATGAGCGCGGTCAGGCCCATGATCTCCGGCTCTGTCTGGAACAGGCGCAGGAGCAAGCGGGCCAGCCGAATCGCCTCCTCGCAGAGCTGAGCGCGGGCCGATCCTTCGCCTGTGGAATAGCCTTCGTTGAAGACGAGGTAGACCATCGCCGCGACCACGGCGAGACGCTCGCCGCGCTCGGGTGCACCGGGCGTTTCGAAAGGGACATCGGCTTGGGCGATGCGCGCCTTGGCGCGGGTGATGCGCTGCTCCATGGCGGCCTCGCCGACCAGGAAGGCGCGGGCGATCTGCCTGACCGAGAGGCCGGATACGATGCGCAGCGCCAGGGCGATCTGCTGGGTGTTCGGCAGCTCCGGATGGCAGCAAATGAAGAGAAGGCGCAGGACGTCGTCGCGATAATGCGAGCCGTCGAGCCGCTCTGCCAACACCGCCTCGGCATCGTCGATGTCCGAGATCGCCTCGTCCGGCGGGAGGGGCTCGTGCTTGCCGCGCCGGCGCATGCCGTCGAGCGCGGCGTTGCGGCCGACGAATATCAGCCAGGCCGTGGCATCGCGCGGCGGCCCGTTCTGCGGCCAGCTCTTCAGCGCGCGCAGGCACGCTTCCTGGAAGGCCTCCTCGGCCGTGTCCAGATCGCGGAAGTAGCGCAGCAGGGCACCGATCGCCTGCGGCCGCGCGGCGGTCAGGGCCGCCTTGATCCAGGTGACCTCGGTCATCCGCCCGCGCCGGCGCGCCTGTCGGCGTTGTAGAGGGCGACGGGACGGACCTCGTAGGCGCCGCCCGGATTGGCTGCGGCGAGCTCGCGCGCGACGTCGAGCGCCTCGTTGAGGTCGGCGACGTCGATCACGTAGAAGCCGAGCAGCTGCTCCTTGGTTTCGGCGAAGGGGCCGTCGATCACCAGCGGCGGGTCCTGCGTCTTGCGCAGCGTCGTCGCCGCGGTGGTGGGTAGCAGGCGCACCGCCGGCCCGAGCTTGCCGGCCTTGGTCAGCCGGTCGTGGACCACGCCGAGGCGCGCCATGACGGCCGCGTCCTCCTCCTGGCTCCAGGACCAGACGACGTCTTCCTCGTTGTAGCAGAGAATGGCGTAGAGCATGCGGATCGTCCCTCCTCTCCCCCTAGGACGCCGGCGCACCCCCGGAGCCGACAGGGTGGCGCAAATAATCCGGACGCTGCGCAAAAGCAAACCGAAGCGCCGCCGACGTCAGCCCGCGCCCACCCTCGGCCGCAGGCATCGGCAGCACCTCGGCGGCCCGGCTCACGCATCGTCCATGCGTCGCCGGCCATGGTGCCGCAGGCGCTGCGATTTGTCAGTGGAGGCTGCGCGAGACTTTTTCGATCTCGCCCATCCGCTCCATCGTGTAGCGGTAGCCCGCCTCGATGGTGCGGTCGAAGGTTCGCCAATCGCGGATATTGACATGCTGCAGCGGCGGCTCGAGCAGCACATCGGCATGGGCGCGGCTCATCATCGTCTGCGCATCGCCGCCCATGGTCCCGGCGCGCAGCAGGAGGCTGACGATGCCCGGGCCATCGTAGTCCTGTCCGGCGAGCAGCCCGCGGAACGACCAATTCCCGTTTCCCTCTTTGGCGGTGAGGGTCTGGTACCGTGTGACATCGACGCCGATGACCGGCCCCCGGCGCATCGCGCTCATGATGTCGGAGGGCAGGTTGTTCGTGACCGCGCCGTCGACGAGCACTTCGCTGCGTTCGACCAGGGGCGGCAGCAATCCCGGGATGGCGATGCTCGCCCTGAGCGCGCGCCACAGCACGCCGCTGCGCTGAACCGCGACCGCGCCGGTCGTCAGGTTCGTGGCCACGGCGAAGAAGGGCCGCCACAGGTCTTCGATACGAGCTTCGCCGAAATGCTCGCGCAGCCGCCGCGTGACCTTGCGTCCTCTGGTCAGCGCGACCAAGGGAAAGGCGTAGTCGTCAAGGGGATTGGAGGCGACGAAGGCGCGATGCATGCGCTCGTAGAACTCCTTCTCGTCCCATTCGAGGGCGGCGGCGGCGGCCATGATCGAGCCGATGCTCGTGCCGCCGGCCAGATCGATGGGTATGCCACACTCGCGCAGCGCCTTGATGACCCCGATATGGCCGTAGCCGCGTGCGCCGCCGCCGGACAGGACGAGGCCGACCGCTCGTCCCGTCAGATAGCGCCCGAGCCGCGCGACATCTTCCTTGCTCTCGGGTCTGATGTGACAGTGGAACGGCACGGGCAGCCGGCCCAACCAGGGCTCTGCAGCCAGCGGCGCCCGCACCCCGACGCCCTGCAGCAGCACCAGCTCGGCACGGCGCCACGGCACCTGGGCAACCGCAGTCACGAGCCGGCGCAGGCACTCGACCGGCGACGCCTTCGACCCGGCGATCAGCAGAACGCGGTCCGACCGGCGGACACATAGTTGCGTCCACGGAGAGCCGCGAGGCTCGGCGCGGTAGATGACGAGATCGTGGGCGCTCTCGATCGCGTGGAACACGTCCTCGATCTGGCGGTCGGCCGACGGGTCGAGGACGGTGGCCCGTAGCCCCGCCGCGTTAAGCGCGTTGCCGAGCGCATCGGCAAGGGCCGCCGCGGGGACGTCTGCATCGAGGGGGATCAGCGCCACCGTCTTTGGAACCGCCGCGTTCGGCCGCGACGATAGCGAGCGCTGCAGCCGCCGGACCACCCGCAAGGTCAGCGGCAATAGGACGCTCGGGTGCCGCCGCACCAGCTTTTCGAAAGCGCCTTTGTTGAGACGGACGAGGGAGGTATCGCGCAGAGCGATGACCGTGGCGGGCTGAGGGCTTTCTGCAAGCAGCGCCAAGTCGCCGACGGTCTCGCCGGCGCCGATCTCGGCAAAAAGCGAGGCACGGTCGCCCGTCCCACGGACGACGCCGAGGCAACCCGACAGCACCAGATAGAGTCCGTCGGGCGGGTCGTTGGCCTCGAAAAGGACGCGGCCGCCGGGCAGGCTGAACCATTCGAGCTCGTCCTCGAGCGCCGATCGCGCTTCGGGATCCAGGCCGTCGAAGATGGAAGGGCTCGGCAGCGGGATACGGTATGGCGCCTCCTCGGCTATTGCCGCCGGATCGGGCGCGCTGACGGTTTCGACGTCGCTCATCGGCATTCTCCGCGGGCATCATCAAAGATTCCGCCGAGGCCGTTGTCGGAGCCGTTGGCCGTCAGAATACCGTCAATCGGCGGCCCGCCGCAATCCGCCATCTGGCCAGTGCGGCGCTCCGAGACGCTGGCTCATTCCCGCATCGCCAAGGGATGGAACGACGCACCGCTCAGCGCCGCAAGATCGGCCGGGCGCAATCCGACCTGCAGCCCCCGCCGACCGCCGTTCACGATGATTTCATCGAGGGACCGGGCGCTCGAATCGATGAAGGTGCGAAGCCGCCGGCGCTGGCCGAGCGGGCTGATCCCACCCACGACATAGCCGGTCGAGCGTTCGGCCTTCGGCGCCTCCGCCATCTCGGCGCGCTTCCCGCCTGCCGCCGCGGCGAGGGCCTTCATGTTGAGCCGCGCATCGGACGGAAGAGCCACGCTGACGAACTCGCCCCCGTCGACGGCCACGATCAGGGTCTTGAACACCTTGGCCGGATCCACGCCGAGCGCCTCGGCGGCGTGCAGCCCGATGGCCTCGGCCGCAGGATCGTACTCGTATTCGAGCAGCCGAAACTCAATTCCGGCCGCCGTCGCCGCTCTCACCGCGGGCGTATTCTTGGCGCTCATCGCGTATCCTTCCGCGGACGGATGACCTCGCCGTCCGCCTCAGTTCCGCCGCCCGGTGATGTAGTCGTCGCTCTGCATCTCCTGAAGGCGCGACACGGTACGCTGGAACTCGAAGCTGCCGTCACCCTCGGTATAGAGCTCCTGCGGCGCCGCCTCGGCCGAGCAGATGAGGTTGCCGTGCGCGTCGTAGAGCGTGTCGATGAAGATGTTGAACCGCTTCGCCGCGTCGCGCTGCCCCGGGCCGAGCCTGGGGATGCCCTCGACGATGAAGGTGTGGAAGGTCTCGCACAGCGCCAGGTAATCGGCGGGACCGTGCGGCTGGACACAGAGATCGTCGAAATGGAACCAGGCGACGTTCTTGGCGGCCCGCGGCACGATGACGAAGCGGCCCTGCACCAGGAGTGTCTTGCTCGCGGCCGAGGCATTGTCGGTAAGGTCGCCGAAGGCGCGCTCCAGCGCGCGATAGGCGCCGTCGTCGGCGGGGGTGAAATAGACCTGCCGGCCGGCGAAGCGCACGAGCCGGTAGTCGCGCCCGCCATCGAGCTCGAGCACGTCGAGCTTCTCCTTGAAGAGCGCGATGAAGGGCAGGAAGCGCTCGCGCTGGAGCCCGTCCTTGTAGAGATCGTCGGGCGCGCGGTTCGAGGTGGCGATGACCACGACGCCGGCCTCGAAGAGCGCGGTGAAGAGCCGGCCCAGGATCATCGCATCGGCAATGTCGGTGACATGGAATTCGTCGAAGCAGAGCAGCGTCGCTTCCCTGGCGATCGCCGCCGCGACGGTGGCGATCGGGTCGCCCGTCTTCTTCTTGCGGCGGGCGTGGAGAAGCTCATGCACCTCGAGCATGAAGGCATAGAAATGGACGCGGCGCTTCTTCGCCACCGGCGCTGTCGTGTAGAACATGTCCATCAGCATGCTCTTGCCACGGCCGACACCGCCGAAGAGATAAAGGCCCA
>DASVOY010000261.1:0-7151 GCA_036383115.1 Allostellaceae bacterium | reverse complement strand
CTCTATCGACCTTTCGAGCGTCGGCACAGCCCGAGCCTCGTCGTGCTCATCGCTTCGCTCGGACTCTTCATCGTGCTCGAGAACGCCATCGGCATCGCGTTCGGCAGCGACACCAAGGTGGAGCCGAACTTCACCGCGGATGTGATCCTGCTCGGCGACATCGTCTTCACCTCGGTCCAGGCGGCGCAGGTTGTGGCGCTCATCGTCGTCGGCGGACTGCTCGCGCTGTTTCTCACTCGAAGCGATTACGGCAAGGCGGTGATGGCGATGACCGACAACCCGGAGATGGCGCGCATCATCGGCATCGACACGGTCAAGGTGGCGATGCTGGCCTTCGCGCTGGGCTCCGCCGTCGCGGCCGTGCCGGCGATGCTCATCCTGCTCAAGGAAGGGGCCACCCCCTATATGGGCTTTACCGCGGTGTTCATGGGCTTCGTCGCCGTGGTGGTCGGCGGCATCGGTTCGCTCAAGGGCGCGGTGATGGGTGGACTCGCCCTCGGCATCGTCGAGAACCTCGGCACCTGGCAGATCCCGACCGAGTGGCAGAGCACCATCGCCTTCGTCGTGCTCTTCCTCGTGCTGCTGCTGAAGCCGCGCGGGCTGTTCGGCCGCGGGGCGCGGTGATGGATTATCTCCTGCACATCCTGGTGATGGTGTCGCTCTACGCGATCCTCGCCGCCTCGTTCAACCTGCTGATCGGCTTCGCCGGGCTTTTCGCCCTGTCGCAGGCCGCCTTCTTCGGCGTCGGTGCCTACACCACCGCCATCCTGGCGGCGAAGCTCGGCCTCGCCTTCCCGCTGCCGATCATCGCAGGCGTGCTCCTCACTGCGGCGGTCGGCATGCTGGTGGCGCTGCCGGCGCTCAGGATCGGCGGCGACCATCTCGTCATCGTCACGCTCGCGCTGCAGATCATCGTCATCGCCGTGATGGTCAATTGGCGGTCGGTGACTGGCGGCACCGACGGGATCGCCGGCATCCCCAAGCTCGTCTTCTGGGGCATGCTCCTTGATACGCCCGGGAGGTTCCTCCCGGTCGCACTCCTCGGCGCGGTGCTCTGCTTCACCGTCGCCGGGCGGCTCGCCGCCTCGCCCTTCGCCCGCGCGGTCCGCGCCATGCGCGAGAACGAGCAGGCGGCGCAGGCGGTGGGCAAGAACGTGGTCGCGATCAAGCTCGCCGTCTTCGCCTTCTCAGCCGGGCTCGCGGCAGTGGCGGGCGGACTCTACGCACATTACATCAGCTTCGTCAGCGCCGAGACCTTCACCCTCGAC
Source organism: Allostellaceae bacterium (assembly GCA_036383115.1). Lineage (GTDB taxonomy): Bacteria > Pseudomonadota > Alphaproteobacteria > ATCC43930 > CGMCC-115725 > DAHUYF01. The sequence goes on along the minus strand of DASVOY010000261.1, from coordinate 5,883 downwards.
GTCACCATCTACGTCCTCGCCATGGTCATCCTCGGCGGCACCGGCAATCTCTGGGGCTCGCTGCTCGGCGCGGCGATCCTGACGGCGCTGCCGGAGCTGCTCAAGTTCGTCGCGCTGCCGCCGGATATTGCCGACAAGAGCCGGCAGGTGCTCTACGGCCTTGCTCTCATCGCCATCCTGCTGCTGCGCCCGCAGGGGCTGCTGGGCGAGATCCCCACCCGGCGACGTCGCGCCTTGGCGGAAGGCGCAGCCGCCGCACCGCTCGGCAAGCAGCTCCCCGCCGATGACGCCGTGACCGTCGAAGGCAGGGGGCTCGAGCGCCGCTTCGGCGGCATCGTCGCCGTTTCCGGCCTCGATATCTCGCTTAGGCGCGGGCGCGTCACCGGCCTGATCGGCCCCAACGGCGCTGGCAAGACCACCGCCTTCAACCTGCTCACCGGGTTCCTGAGGCCCAACCGTGGCGCGGTGAGCCTCGATGGCGTGCCGCTCGCCGGGCTGAAGCCGCACCAGATCGTGCGCCGCGGGATGGCGCGCTCGTTCCAGGATCTCAAGCTCTTCCCACGCATGACCGTGCTCGACAACGTGCTGGTCGCGCTGCCCGGGCAGAAGGGCGACAATCTCCTTTATGTCTATGGCGCGCCTTGGATCGTCGCCCGCGAGGAGCGCGTCAACCGCGCGCGGGCGCTCGCCGCCCTCGCCTTCGTCGGTCTTGACGACAAGGCGGGCGAGACGGCGGAGAATCTTTCCTATGCCGAGGAGAAGCTGCTGGTGATTGCGCGTCTCGTCGCCACCGGCGCGCAGGTGCTCCTGTTCGACGAACCGCTCTCCGGGCTTGCGCCCAATACGCTCGAGGCGATCTTCCCGATCATCAGGCGGCTCGCCGCGAGCGGCCGCACCATCTGCATCATCGAGCACAATCTCGACGTCATTCGCGGGCTCTGCGACACCGCCGTCTTTCTCGACGAAGGCCGCAAGCTTGCCGAAGGCCCGCCAGAGCGCTTGATCGCCGATCCCGACCTCGCCGCGCGGTATTTCGGATGAGCGCCGCTCTCCTGCTTGAGGCCCGCGACATCGCCGCCGGCTATGGCAAGAAGGAGATCGTGCGCGGCGTCGACCTCGGCGTCGCCGAGGGCGAGGTGCTGCTGGTGCTCGGCCATAACGGCGCCGGCAAGACGACGCTGATGCGCGCGCTCTTCGGCCTGCTGGCACCGCGCGCCGGCAGCGTGACCTTCGCCGGCAGCGATGTCACCGGACGCCGCCCCGCCGACAACGTCGCCGATGGCCTCGCCTTCATCCCGCAGGGTCACGGCATCTTCCCGACGCTCTCGGTGCGCGACAATCTCGAACTCGGTGCCTTCGCCTTGACGGAGCGCGCCCGGCTCGGCGAGCGGCTCGATACGGTATTCGCCCTGTTCCCGGTGCTCGCCGAGCGGGCACGACAGCTCGGCGGGACGCTCTCGGGCGGACAGCAACAGATGCTGGCGATCGGCATGGCGCTGATGCATGCGCCGCGGCTGATGATCCTCGACGAGCCGTCGGTCGGCCTCGCGCCCAACCTGGTGGAGAAGGTGATGCAGGCGATCCGCACCATCAACCAGCGCTTCGGCACCACCATCCTGATGGTCGAGCAGAATGTGCGCTACAGCCTGCCGATCGCGGACCGGGTCGCGGTCCTCAAGACCGGGCTCAAGATCTATGACGGCCCGCCCGACCCGTTGCACGACCGCGTCGAATTGATGAAGCTGTTCTGAGATCTGGCTTTGGCCGTTCACGCAGGCTAGCAGGCGAGATGGTCGAGGGGTTCAGCGCGCCGCGTGGCATTGCGAATTCCCGTGTGTTGCTGATCACGATTAAGTTGCAGGTCTGCGTTGAGGAGGCTTTGGCGGCGCCCTCGGTGCGACGATCGAACGCTCACGGCGGATCACCTCCGCCATGCTGGGAATCATCTCCCACCGCGTCGACGCAAGACTCTTTAATGGGTCCTGACCCTAGAGTCCGGTCACCCATGGAGCGGCCCGGTCACGCCATCATCGCGTATATCGAGGAGAGCCACCTCGCGCCGGCGCGCTGCCGTGCACTGAGCTCCGACGCGGCAGTGGCACACGCCGCGGTTTGCGACGTGGCTTTGTCCCTGGCAGGGCCGCTAAGCGGGAGACGATAAACTCCATTGTCGCCGCCGCATATTCCAGGGCTTAATAGCCGCCGTAACAGAGGCGGGAGACCAAGATGGGACGGAGGATCATGGCGGCCCTGGGCGCCGCGGCCCTTGGCGGACTGCTCGCGGCAGGGGTGGCGCATGCGGCCGACAAGACGATCAAGATCGGGGCGCTGCTGCCGCTCTCGGGTCCGGGCGCCTATTTCGGCGCGCAGGACAAGCAGGGCATCGAGCTCGCCCTCGAGAAGATCAACCAGACCGGCGTCAACGGCAGCAAGCTCGAGGTACATTACGAGGATTCGGCGTGCCAGCCGCTGCCGGCCACTCAGGCGGCGAAGCGCCTCATCGAGGAGACGAAGCCCGACATCATCATCGGCGAGGAGTGTTCGGACGCGACGCTCGCGGTGATGCCGCTCATGGCCCAGGCGCAGGTGCCGCTGCTCAACGCCGGCTCGTCCTCGATCAAGATCACCGACCCCGGCAACAAATGGACCTTCCGCATCATGCCCAATGAGGTGATGCAGGGCGAGGACCTGGCGAAGAACGCCTACAACCGGGTCGGCGCGCGCAGCGCCGTGTTGCTGCACGAGAACACCAATGCCGGGATCGGCAACGCCGACATCTTCGAGAAGACCTTCACCAAGCTGGGCGGCAAGGTGCTCGCCAATATCGGCTTCGGCCGCGACGTCAACGACTTCACGTCGATCGCGACGCGCATCGCCGGGCTGGGCGCAGTCGACGTCATCCCGACCTACACCCTCGAAGGGCAGGGCCTCAAGATCACCCAGGCGCTGGCGCAGGCGGGCGTCACCAAGGGCGGCGGCGGAAAGGCTATTCAGATCGCCACCATCTGGCTGCCGCAGAGCTTCGATCCCAAGGCGGGCAAGGCCGCCGAAGGCTATATCCGCATCGTCCAGTTCGATCCCAACGACCTGCGGCCGGTGGTGCGCGAGTTCGTCAAGGCGTTCGAGGCGAAGTACAAGGAGCAGCCCACGCATCTGAACGCCCATGCCTGGGACCAGATCATGCTGATCGCCGATGTGGTGAAGCGCGGCGGCCACGATGCTCGATCGATCCGCGACACGCTCGCCGCCACCAAGGGCTTTGAAGGCATCACCGGCACCGTCACGTTCGACGAGCACAACCAGAACATCAACATGGACACCGTCCACTACGTCGAGACGCAGGCGGACGCGTCCTGGAAAGTGCTGACGTGGAACTGAGCGGCGGCTGCCCTTCACCCCATCCCTCTCCCCGCTTGCGGGGCGAGGGAGGGATCCGCGTCGCGGTCGGGTGAGGGAGAGGCCGCCAGCGCGCCGAGCCTTTGCCTTGCCCGACCTCCTGACCGTCATCATCCAGCAGACGATCAACGGCATCGTCCTCGGCAGCCTTTATGTCCTGGTGGCGCTGGGGCTCACGCTCATCTACGGCGTGCTGGTGCAGATCAATTTCGCGCACGCCGACATCGTCACGCTGGGCGCCTTCTCTGCCTATTTCTATACGCATGCATTCGGCGGATATCTCGCCAGCATCGCCGTGGCATTTGCGGTGGGCGGCGCGCTCGGCTGGCTCGTTAACGCGGCGATCTTCGCGCCGCTACGCGAGCGCGGCGACGAGCTGAGGCCGCTCATTGCCACCATCGGCGTCTCGGTGCTCATCGAGAACCTGGCGCTCGCCTGGTTCGGGCCGGTGCCCTATGCCTTCGAAACCCCGTACAGCAACGAAGTCATCCGCTTTGCCGGAAGCTTCATCACGGCGCAGAGCCTGCTGGTGGTCATCGTCGCCGGCGGCGCGATCGTGATTCTGTATCTCTTCATGCGCTTCACCTTCCTCGGCAAGGCGCTGCGCGCCGTCGCGCAGGATCGCGAGACGGCCGGGCTCATGGGCATCGATCCGAATCGCCTCATCATGCTCACCTTCGTCATCGCCTCGGCGCTCGCTGGCATGGGCGGCACAATGCTGGGGCCGATCCTGGTCCTGACGCCCTTCGCCGGCGCCTCGGTGATCGTCAAGGCCTTTGCCATCGTCATCATCGGCGGCTTCGGCAATATGGAGGGCACCATCATCGCTGGGCTCCTGGTCGGCCTCATCGAGAGCTTTACCACGCAGCTCCTCGACCCCGGCCTCATCGACATCGTCGTGTTCGGGCTCCTGCTGCTCATGCTCGCGGTGCGACCGACCGGCCTCGTCGCCGAGAGGCGCGAGGAGAATGTCTGACGCGCCCACCGCCGGCGCCGCACCGCTCGTGCGGCCAAGAGGCAGCTTGCGCCGCTGGCTCGCCGCGCTCGCGGTCATTATCGTCCTCGCTGTCCTGCCGCTCGTCTTTCGCGGCTCATATGCGCGCTCGATCCTCATCGTCTGCGCGCTCAACGTGCTGCTCGCCATCGGCCTCGACTTCGTCCTCGGTTATGCCGGGCAGCTCAACCTCGGCCAGTCCGCCTTCTTTGGCATCGGCGCCTATGTCTCCACCTTGCTCATCACGCTCTCGGGCGTCGATTTCTGGCTCGCCTTCATTGCCGGGACGCTGGGTGCCGGGCTCGCCGGCGTGGCGCTGTCGCTCTTCGCGGTGCGGCTCCGAGGCCACTATCTCGCCATCGCCTCGATGGGCTTCGCGGCCATCGTCTATCAGATCCTGCTGAATTGGATCAGCCTCACACAGGGGCCACTCGGCATCTACGGCATCCCTCCGCCGCCGGCCTGGCGGCTCCCCGGTATCGGCCGCGTCGATTTCGGCGACACCGCCAATTTCTTCTGGCTCGTCGCCGCGGTGGCGCTCGTCGTCTACGCCCTCCTCCGCAACCTGGTGCGCTCGCCCGCCGGCGAGGCGCTGACCGCGTTGCGCGAGGACGAGGTTTCGGCCGCCTCGCTCGGCGTCAACGGGCCGCGCTGGAAGGTCTTCGCCTTCGGCATCGGCTCGGCCGTCGCAGGCGCCGCCGGCTGCTTCTATGCGAGCTTCGTCGGCACGCTCGTGCCGGACTCGTTCTTCATCACCGAATCCTTCAACATCCTGGCCATGGTGATCGTCGGCGGCGTCGGCACGCTCGTCGGCCCGGTAGGCGGCGCGATCCTGCTGACGGTGCTGCCGGAGCTGCTGCGCGGCATCGGCGATGCGCGGCTCGTCGTCTACGGCATCGCGCTGACGCTCGTCGTGCTGTTCATGCCCGGCGGCATGGCGCAGGCGGCGCAGAGATTGGCCGGCCGCTGCCGGCGCATCGGACCGCCGCCGTGAGCGACGCGCCGCTCTTCCGCGCGCAGGACCTGGCAAAGCGCTTCGGCGGCGTGCTGGCAGTCGACCACGTCTCCTTCGTCATCCCCGAGCGTAGCGTTTTCGCCATCATCGGGCCGAACGGCGCCGGCAAGTCGACGCTCCTCAACCTGCTGAGCGGCATCTACCCGCCGGACGCCGGCAGCATGGAGCTCGCCGGCATGCCGCTTGCCGGACTGCCGGCGCATCGCCGCGTCCGGCTTGGCCTCGCCCGCACCTTCCAGAAGATCCGGCTTTTCAAGCATCTTTCCGTGTTGGAGAACGTGCTGGCCGGCTTCCACACGCACCACCGCGTGCCGTTGTGGCAATACGTCCTGCCGGGCCCGGCTCTCAGGCGCGATCGCGCGCGGTGCCGCGAGGAAGCCATGCGCCTTCTCGCTTTCGTCGGCCTCGCCGACCGCGCCGCGGTGCGCGCGGGCTCGCTCGCCTACGGCCAGCAGCGTATGCTCGAGATTGCCCGCGC
>DASVOY010000260.1:0-6368 GCA_036383115.1 Allostellaceae bacterium | reverse complement strand
TTCGGGGGGCGAAATGGGGGTTATCTACGTGGCGCGCAGCGTCAAATTCGGCAAATGGGCGTCCGATGTCGGGCTCAGCAAGAACGTCTTCAAGGTCGGCTATACCGAGGAAGACCCGAAGGCGATCGTCGACAAAGGCTGGGCCGGCGAGAGCGACTGGAGCCTGGTGCGAAAGCAGGACGCCGACGGCGTGGGCGAGGAGGAAATCATCGCGCGGCTGGCGCGCAAGGAGAAGATGATCGATCCGACATACTATCCCCGACTTCGCGGTGCCGCCGGCATCTTCAAGGTCTCGCCCGAGCATGTCGAGAACCATATCCTGGTGAGCCGCGTCATGTCCGGCGCGTCCGAGCGCGCCGAGCTCAAGCTGAAGCCGACGGACTTCGCCGACTACCTCATCCAGAACGCGCTGCGCTGAGCACGCCCACGCGCGCCCCATGCCCCGCGTCAGCTATGTCGTGACCGTCTACAACAAGGCGCCCTATCTGCCTTTTGTCGTGGACGGATTGGCGTCGCAGCTTGGCGATTTCGAGCGCGAGTTCATTTTCGTCAATGACGGCTCGCGCGACGACAGCCTCGCCGTGCTGCAGCGTCTCACCGCCGGCTGGTCCGATCGACGCGTCATCGATCAGCCCAATGGCGGCCCGGCTGTGGCCCTGAACGCCGGCCTGCGGGCCGCGCGCGGCGACTTCATCAAGACGCTGGACGGCGACGACATGCTGATGCCGCGGGCGACGGCGGCGCTGCTGGACGCGGTCGGCACGACCGGCGCGGGCCTCGCCTTCGGTCCCGCCGATTCCTACGTCCCCGCCGATGGCCTGGACGCGGCCCGCCGGCGCGCACGCGATCTCGACCGCTCCGGCAAGGCGGAACTCGTGCCGGATGCGTTGCGGGCAACGCTGCGCCGCGCCCAGACGACGACATCCTCCTGGCTGGCGCGGGCCGAGCTGGTCCACCGCGTCGGCGGCTGCGATCCCGGCGTCTTCGTCCAGGACTACTCGATCGAGCTGCGGCTGTCGCACGCCGCCGCCTTCGCGCGCGTGCCGTTGGTCGTCTATCTGCAACCCAGCTCGGCGCCGGGACGGCAGTCGGAGCAGGGCGCCCAGGAGCTGCACGACATCAACCTGGCCGTCGCCCGCTTCGTCGAGCGCGAGGTTCACCTGCCGTTGGCGCTGCGGCGCTACGCGCTTCGCCGCGCCGCCGGCCGCGCCTGGCATTATGCGCGCCGCCATGCCGGCAAGAGCTTTCTCTCGCAAGAGTTCTGGCGGCATGTGCGCGCGAGCGTCGGGCTCGGCGCCGCCGACGCCGACGCCATCCGCGACACCTGCGACATCTTTCGCGCGACGAGTCCGATCAAGCTCGTGGAGACGGGATGATGCGGGTGGCCCACGTCATCACCGCGGACAGCATCGCCGGCGGCATGGAGAGCTTTCTCGTGCGGCTCGCACCCGCCCTCGCTCGCGCCGGACTGGCGCAGCTCGTCATCACCCGGGAAGGGCCCGATCTCGCCGAGCAGCTTCGCCGACAGGGCGTGCCGGTGGCGCAGCACTCGCTGCGCAAGCGCGATCTGCGCTCGTGGTGGGGCGTGCGCCGGGCCGTCGCGCGCTTCCGGCCGCAAATCGTGCTCAGCTGGCTGCCGCGCGCGGCTCAGCGCGTGCCGCGGGGTCCCTGGGTCCATGTGGCGCAGGTCGGCTGGTATCGCGGCCTCGACTGCTATGACGGCGTCGAGCGCATGGTGCTGCCCTCGCCGGACATGGTGCGCCACTTCAAGTCGCTCGGTTTTGCCGGCGAGATCACCGTGCTGCCGCATTTCGCGCCGACCGAGCGGCTGCCGCCGATCGCGCGCGACGCCTTCGATACGCCCGCCGACGCTCCGGTCGTGCTCGGGCTCGGCCGCTTCGATCCGACCAAGGGGTTCGACCTCGCGGTGCGAGCGCTTGCGAGCGTGCCGCAGGCTTATCTCTGGCTCGCCGGCGAGGGCGTGCAGGAGGCGGAGTTGCGCCGCCTGGCGGCAGAGCTGGGCGTTGCCGAGAGGGTGCGCTTTCTCGGCTGGCGCAAGGATGTGAGCGCGCTGCTCGCGCGCGCCGCCGTCCTGGTGGTTCCGTCGCGCTGGCAGGAGGCGCTGGGCCTCGTCGTGCTCGAGGCGTGGGAAGCCGGCGTCCCCGTCGTGTCGACCGCCACGCCGGGGCCGAGCTATCTCATCGGCGACGACGAGGGTGGATTGCTGGTGCCGATCGACGACGCCGACGCCATGGCCGCTGCCCTGCGCCGGCTTCTCGGCGATCCCGCGCTCGCGGCTCGCCTCGTTGCCGGCGGCCGCAAGCGCCTCGCCGCCGGCTTCACCGAAGCAGTGACCGTCGCCGGCTACATGGCCTATTTCGAGCGCGTCGCGCGCGAGGCCGGCGCAGCGATAAGCCGATGAAGTGCGACGCCCTCAGAAATTGGCCCAGCCAGGCTTGCGCGGGGTGAGGCGGGCGGCTGCGGCGGTCAGCGGTTTATCCGGGCCGAGCGCATCGAACCGCAGCAGCGCGAGGCCGACGCCGTCGCGCCCCGACCGCATCTCCCCAGCCTCCTGGTCGCCGAGCATCACCGGCGTGCCGGGCGCCGGCATCGGGCCTTCCACGGTCACCGGCATCAGCCGCTTCTTGATGAGCGCGCGGTACTTGGTGCGTGCCGTCAGCTCCTGGCCGATGTAGCAGCCCTTCTGCCAGTCGACGCCGTTGAGCTCGTCGAAGCCCGATTCGAGCAGGATCGCCTTCTCGACCGGAAGGTCGCGGCTGCCGTCCGGCACGCCCAGCGACAGGCGCAGCCGGTCGTAGGCGCCGGCATCGGCGGCAGCGAAGCCCTTGCTGGCGAGCGGCTCGCTCCCGGCCGCGCGCGGCAGCAACAGGCGCGCGCCAAGCTCCGCGAGGCGCGGATCGACATAGGCGATCCCGCCGGCGAAAGGCGCCGCCGCGCCGCGCTCGCCGCTCAGGTTCAGCGACTCGAGCGCATCCTCGCCGAAGGCGGCGGCCACTGCATAGCGGTCGCTCGCCTCGGCCAGGCTCACCTTGGAGCGCAGCTTGTAGAGGCCGAGCCGCCGCTTCAGATCGGCCAGGCGCGCCGCCTCGGCGTCGAGATAAAAGGCATCGCCGATCGCCACCATGAAGAAGTCGTGGAGATACTTGCCCTGGGCCGTCAGCAGCGCAGCATAGACCGCGCGGCCGGGCGTCACCTTGGTGACGTCGTTCGACACCAGGCCCTGCAGGAAAGTGCTCCGGTCCTCGCCGGCGATCTCCAGCACGCCGCGATCCGCCAGAATGACGCAGGATCGCTCCGCCATGTTGCCGTTCTGCCTCTCTGCCGTTAGGGCCCGCTAGAGGTAGGCGCGGGCGCCAACCTTGGCAAGCGGCGGCGAGAGCCTTATAACCCGCGGCAACGGTGTCCGCGCGGAATGCCCATCATTTGATGCGTGCCCCCTCATTCTCCCATGCGCTGCATGGGTCCCCACCGCTCGCCGGCGGGGAGAGGCGCCGCCCCACCCCATGAATATCCTCTTCATCACCGCGACGCGCATCGGCGATGCCGTGCTGTCGACGGGTCTGCTCGGCCATCTCGTCGAGCGCCATCCCGGCAGCGCGCTCACGATTGCCGCGGGCCCGGCGGCCGCCCCGCTCTTCGAGGCGGTGCCAGGGCTCGAGCGCGTCCTCGTCCTGGCCAAGCAGCGCTTCTCATTGCATTGGCTCGCGCTCTACGGCGCCGTTGCGCTCCGGCGCTGGGATCTCGTCGTCGATCTCCGCGGCTCCGCGCTCGCCTATCTGCTGTGGGCAGGGCGGCGGCGGATCGCCGCCAAGGCCGACGCCGGCGAGCATCGCGTGCGCCAGCTCGGCCGCCTTTTCGCGCTCGATCCGCCGCCGGCGCCGCGGCTGTGGACGGCGCCGCGGCACGAGCAGGCGGCGGCGGCGCTGGTGCCGCCGGGCGGGCCGGTGCTGGCGATCGGCCCGGCGGCGAACTGGCGCGGCAAGCAGTGGCGCGCCGAGCGCTTCGCCGAGCTGGCCCAGCGCATCACCGGCGCCAACGGCCCGCTGCCCGGCGCGCGCGTCGCCGTGCTGGCCGCGGCGCATGAGCGCGAACAGGCGGTGCCGGTCCTCGCGGCGCTGCCGCCGGCGCGGCGCATCGACCTGATCGGGCGCACCGACCTCCTCACTGCCGCCGCCGTGCTGCGGCGCGCGGCGCTATTCGTCGGCAACGACACAGGTATCATGCACGTCGCGGCGGCCATGGGCACGCCGACGCTGGGCCTCTTCGGCCCGAGCCTGGCCGAGCATTACGCGCCGTGGGGCCCGCGCACAGCCGTGGCGACCACCGCCGCGTCCTACGACGAGCTGGTGGGCGCGCCCGGCTACGATCATCGTACCACCGGCACCTTGATGGATTCGCTCAATGTCGACGCGGCCGAAGCGGCGGCGCGTCGGCTCTGGGCGAGCGTCTCGGGCGAGGCGGCCTGATGCGGCTCCTGCAGGCGATGGCGGGCGCGCGCCATGGCGGCGCGGAGACTTTCTTCGTGCGCCTCGCCCTGTCGCTGCAGCGGGCAGGGGAGGAGCAGCGCGTGCTGATCCGCCGCGACGCCGAGCGCGCGGCAACGCTCCGCCGCGGCGGCATCGAGCCGCTCGAGCTGCGCTTCGGCGGTTTCTTCGATCTCGCCACGCGGCGGCAGTTCCGCCGCGCCATCGCCGAGTTCCGCCCGCGCGTGGTGCTGACCTGGATGAACCGGGCGACATGGCTTTGCCCGCGCGGCGATTTCGTGCATGTTGCCCGGCTCGGGGGCTATTACGATTTGAAATACTACCGGCGCTGCGATCATCTCATCGGCAATACGCGCGACATCGTCGCCTATCTGCTGCGCCAGGGCTGGCCGCAAGCGCGCGCTCACTACCTGCCCAATTTCGTCACGGCGCAAAAGTCTGTGCCGGTGGCGCGCGCGAGCCTCGACACGCCCGCGGACGCGCCGCTCGCGCTGGCGCTCGGGCGGCTCCATGTCAACAAGGGATTCGACGTGTTGCTCGATGCGCTCGCCAGGGTGCCGCAGCTCCACCTGTGGCTCGCCGGCGAGGGGTCGCTGCGCGCGCCATTGGAGCAGCAGGCTGCGACGCTCGGCATCAGCGGCCGCGTGCGCTTCCTCGGCTGGCGCGAGGACACCGCGGCGCTCCTCGCCGCGGCCGATTTCCTGGTGTGCCCGTCGCGTCATGAGCCGCTCGGCAATGTCGTCATCGAGGCCTGGGCCGCGGGCACGCCGGTGGTGGCGACGGCGAGCGACGGGCCCGCGGCGCTGATTGCGGATGATGAGACCGGGCTCCTGGTGCCGGTCGAGGACGCCGTTGCGCTCGCCTCGGCGATGCGGCGGCTCGCCGAGGACGCGGTGCTGCGCACGCGGCTCGCCGCGGCGGGGCGCGCCGCCTATGAGGCCGAGTTCAGCGAGGCGCGCGTGGTCGGGCTCTACCGCGATTTCTTCGCGCGGGTGGCGCGCTGATGTGCGGCATTGCCGGCATCATGACCGTCGGCGGCGAGGCGCCGTCCGTCACGGCGCTGCAGGCGATGGGCGCAGCGATCGCGCATCGCGGGCCCGATGGCAGCGGCCATTACCGCTCGGGCGACGTCGCCATGGTGCAGACACGGCTCGCCATCATCGATCTCGCCACCGGCGACCAGCCGCTCCATGAGCGCGGCGGCGCCGCGCTGATCGCCAATGGCGAGATCTACAATTATGTCGAGCTGCGCGCCGCGCTCTCGGCCACCGGCGTCGCCTTTTCCACCGGCTCCGACTGCGAGCCCCCGCTGCATCTCTATCGCCGCCACGGTCTCGATTTCACGGAGCATCTGCGCGGCATGTACGTCATCGCCCTGCATGATCCCGTGGCGGGACGGCTGGTGCTGGCGCGCGATCCCTTCGGCATCAAGCCGCTCTACTATGTCGAGACGGCCACCTGCTTCGCCTTCGCCTCGGAGCCGCAGGCGCTCATCGCCGGCGGGCTCGCCTCGGCGCTGCTCGTCCGGCAGGTGCGCAACGAGCTGCTGCAGCTGCAATTCACCACCGGGCGCGAGACCATCTTCGGCGGCATCCAGCGCGTGCTGCCCGGCGAGACCGTCGTGGTGACGCGCGGCCGCGTCGTCGAGCGGCGCCGGCGCGAGGCGCTGCCCGCCGCCGGCCCCACGGCGCGCGACGATGCCGAGGCGTTGTCGAGCTTCGACCGCGTCTTCGCCGATTCCGTGCTCGTGCACCAGCGCGCCGACGTGCCCTATGGCATGTTCCTCTCGGGCGGCATCGATTCCTCGGCGGTGCTCGCCATGATGGCGCGGCTCAACCAGCGCCCGGTGAAGGCCTTCACCGT
>DASVOY010000259.1:0-4730 GCA_036383115.1 Allostellaceae bacterium | reverse complement strand
ATATGCCGAAGGTGCGACATTGTCAAGGGCGGCGACCGCGCCTCCACTCTGTCCCAGTGGGGATCTCCCGTGCCGTTCAAAGCCGAGCGCGGGGGTTGGGGTGGGAGCGCATGAGATGGCCGGCTTCAGGCTCCCTGCGGCCAGCGGATGAGGGCGGCCTTGCCGGGCTCGGCGAGGGCATAGATGCCGCGCTCGACGCGAACGAACCAGCCATAAACGTTGTGCAGCAGGATCTTGGGCGCGTCGGGCGCCGCCAGCTTGACTTCGCGCACAGGGCGCGGCCCCGCCGCCAGCGCGGCGGCGCAGGCCAGCGCCTGCTGGCGGTAGGCGGTCATGATCGGCGCCCGGCTGCGCCCGCCCAGCGCCGGGTCGCCCAGCCGGCGCCGGTGCTCCGCGACGAGGAGGGATCGGCGCTTCGGGTCCCGGCGCGGCCGCCACGGCCCGGCCTCGACCAGGATGTCCACCCGCCCGGCCTTCGAAACACCGAGCAGGCCGAAACCAAGCAGACGGCAGAGTCTGCGGACCCGAGCGTCCTGCTCGCGGCCGCGGCGGGCGGCCAGGCGCACCGCCAGCCAGACCTCGTCGCAGACGGCGGCGCGGTCCACGCCCTGCAGCACCAGCTCGAGATTGAAATTGAGCTTGAGCTCGGTGATCACCACCAGCGGCGCCGCGTCGCCCTTCAGCGCCACGACATCGCAGCCGCAGACCTCTCCCTTCACCTCGAAGCCGAGCTTCTCGAGGAAGCGCTTGACGGGACGGTAGAGAGAAGTTTCCAGGAATGCGCTCCTAGACCGTCGGCGCCTCGTCGAAGCCGCGGGAGCCGTCATCGGCGGCGGGCGTGCGGCTCACATCGTCGACGTGCGCCATGCCGGGGCCGCGGCGGCAGGCTTCGGCGAAGGCGTCGATGGCAGCGGGCTCGCCGATAGCGAGCGCCTCGACACTGCCATCGACGCGGTTGCGCACCCAGCCGCGCAGGCCCCGCCGTCGCGCCTCGCGCGTCGCCCACAGGCGAAAGCCCACGCCCTGGACGCGGCCGGTGATGACGAGGCGGGCGACGATGGCGGCCATCGGCACGTCAGGCGAATTCGAGGATGACCTGGTCGACGGCGAGGCTGTCGCCGGCCTTGGCGCGCACCGCCTTGACCTTGCCGTCGCGCTCGGCGCGCAGCACGTTCTCCATCTTCATCGCCTCGACCACCGCCAGCTCCTCGCCGGCCTTGACGTCCTGCCCCTCGCCGACCGCGAGCGAGACGAGGAGGCCGGGCATCGGCGACAACAGGAAGCGCGACAAGTCCGCCGGCTGCTTCGCCGGCATCTGCGACAGGAGTTCGGCGGCGCGCGGGCTCAGCACCTTCACCGCGAGGCTCGCGCCGCCGCGGGTGAGGCGGAAGCCGACGCCGTCGCGGTCGATCTGGAACACCACGGGCGCGCCGTCCAGCATGCCGCGGAACAGCGGCTGGCCCGGCTGCCAGGCGGTGACGATCTCATGGCGCGTGCCGTCCTCGACGATGATCGCCTCGCCATCGCGCCTCGCCCGCACCGTGCGGCGGGTATCGCCGAAGGCGACCGTCCATTCCTCCGGCACGACGCGGCCATGGCCGGCGAGCTGGCCGCTGATGCGCGCCTCGCCCTCGGCAATGATGCGCTGTACGGCGGCGGCGACGGCGACCGCCGCCTCCGCGTCGTCCGGCGCGATCTCGGCGCCGGTGAAGCCGTCCGGGAATTCCTCGGCGATGAAATTGGTGGAGAGGCGCCCTTCGGCGAAGCGCGGCTTGCGCAGCACCGCGGTGAGGAAGGCGACGTTGTGCGACACGCCGCGGATGTAGAAGGCGTCGAGCGCCTGACCGAGCCGCGCGATCGCCTCCGCCCGCGTCGCGCCGTAGGCGACGAGCTTGGCGATCATCGGGTCGTAATACATGCTGATCTCGGCGCCCTCGAAGACGCCGGTGTCGACGCGCACGCCCTCGCCCGCGGGCGGCATGTAGCGCACAAGGCGCCCGATCGAGGGCAGGAAGCCGCGCAGCGGGTCCTCGGCATAGATGCGCGCCTCGATCGCCGAGCCTTGCAGCCTGATGGCCGATTGCTCGAGCGTGAGCTTCTCGCCGGCCGCGATGCGGATCATCCATTCGACGAGGTCGAGGCCGGTGACCATCTCGGTCACGGGATGCTCGACCTGGAGCCGCGTGTTCATCTCGAGGAAATAGAAGTTGCGGTCCTTGTCGACGATGAACTCGACCGTGCCGGCCGAGCGGTATCCCACCGCCTTGGCGAGCGCCACCGCCTGCTCGCCCATGGATGCCCGCGTCTTGGCGTCGAGGAAGGGGCTCGGCGCCTCCTCGATGACCTTCTGGTGGCGGCGCTGGATCGAGCATTCGCGCTCGCCCAGATAGATCACGTGGCCATGCGCGTCGCCCAGCACCTGGATCTCGATGTGGCGCGGCTCCTCGACGTATTTCTCGATGAAGACGCGGTCGTCGGCGAAGCTCGAGCGCGCCTCGCTGGTGGCCGAGCGGAAGCCTTCGCGCGCCTCGGCATCGTTGCGCGCGATGCGCATGCCCTTGCCGCCGCCGCCGGCCGAGGCCTTGATCATCACGGGATAGCCGATGTCGCGGGCGATGCGGACCGCGGCATCGGCGTCGGGAATGACGTCGAGATGGCCGGGCACGGTCGAGACGCCGGCGTCGCGCGCCAGCTTCTTCGATTCGATCTTGTCGCCCATCGCCGCGATCGCGCGCGCATCGGGGCCGATGAAGGCGATCCCCGCCTTGGCCAGAGCCTTGGCGAAACCGGCCTTCTCCGAGAGGAAGCCGTAGCCGGGATGCACCGCCTCGGCGCCGGTCGCGCGGCACGCCTCCAGGATGCGGTCGATCTTGAGATAGCTCTCCGCCGACGCCGCCGCCCCGATCCGCACCGCCTCGTCCGCCTCGCGCACATGGAGCGCGTCGGCATCGGCATCGGAATAGACCGCCACCGTGGCGATGCCCATGCGCCGCGCCGTGCGGATGACCCGGCAGGCGATCTCGCCGCGGTTGGCGATAAGAATCTTCTTGAACATGGTCTGGCTGATACTACGGGGAGCACCCGCCTCTGGAGCCCCGCCCTCGCGCGGGGCGGGCATTGGATCGTGATTTCCTCTCTCCCCGTGAGGGGGAGAGGCGGGGAGGGGGGTCTGTTTCGATACGGGCCGACGCATCTCTGGGTCCGATGTCTCAATAGCGCATTAAACCGGCGCGCGCCAGAATGCCCGCCTTGCGCCGGCAGGTCGAGACCCGGCGGGTGCGGCCCATCGTCGAGGGCGGAAAAGGCCGCAGGCCGGTGCCATCAGGGCGGCGGGGCAGACGACGGGCGAGCCGGCGCCTGGCTAGGCGTGTGGCTCGGCTTCAGACCTAGCTCATACGCGCTGGCCCCAGGGGCCGATGACCGCTCTGAAACGGCGTTTAGGTCGGCTTCTTCGCCCCGACCTTTGTTCATCATCCGGCCCAGCATATGTCCGGCTTCTGCCATCGCATCCATCGGAGCAGGCGCGCGCTTTTCTTGACATGGTCCAGCACGATTTGGACCGCCTCCGTCGCCGTCTGTTGAGAGACGCCGGGGCGCCGCGCGAGCTGCTGTATCAGGTTCCGCTGGTCACCTTACGCAGCAATTGTTCCGTTGCGATCGATGTTACGACTGCGCCGGCACCTCGCCCGGATGCCGGCCGGCTCTCTGCGGCAGAATCAGAATCAGGAGCACCATGACCGCGGCAATCACCGCCGAGGCCAGGGGGCGGCTGATGGCGAGTCCTCCGTGGCTTGTCGGCTTGTCGAGATAATCACCGACGGTCGCGCCGAGAGGGCGCGTCAGGATGAAAGCCGCCCAGAACAGCAGCACACGAGAAATGTTCGTCCACCAATAGAGCCCGGCCAGAATCGCCAGGCCGATGCAAAAGACCAGCGCACCTCCCGTGTACCCCAGGCCGGTCGTATCGGCCATCCAATCCCCGAGTGCGGTACCCAGAGTCTGAGAGAAGGTGATGGCAGCCCAGTAGAAGGCTTCGACCTTCGGCGTGTTCACTGTGTCCACGGAGATGGTGCCGTGCGACCAATACCAAAGGCCAAGCACAAGGAGGAGGCATCCCAAAAGCAGCGCAGATCCGCCCGTATATCCGATTCCGAGCGTGCGATCTGCGAAGTCTGCCATCGCCGTGCCGAAGGTGGTGGATGCGACGATGGTGGCCCAGTAAAGAAACGGGTGGAACTTGTCCGCCAAAATCTGTGCGATCACCAAGGCGATCAGTGCGCCGGCAAAGATGCCCACTCCCGCCAGATAGCCCCAATTGAGGGTCATCGTGACCGTATCACCGCCGGTTTCCCCAAGCGTGGTCGCCAGGATCTTCAGAATCCAGAAAACCAATGTGACTTCGGGAACTTTGCTGAGAGCCTTGTTGAAACCGCGATCCAGGTTTACCTCCTTGGCAGAGTCTTCCTAATGTGATCCGAAGCGGCTTCGGCCCGCCGTTCGGCCAATTTCTCCAACCTGTCCAACGCACGGGTCTGCGAAATCGAGCCCGGCTTGCTCACGAAATCGGCGAAGCTTCATCCACACTCGCCTGCATGGTCGCGCCACCGTCAGAGCTAGCGCGACGTTTCCGTCATTGACCTTGGTCAGTAGCAGCAATCGCCGGCAATCCGGACGATTCAATCCGGATTGGACCCCTCAAGTGAATCCTCCAGGAGCTTGCCCGTCTTTGC
>DASVOY010000258.1:0-3647 GCA_036383115.1 Allostellaceae bacterium | reverse complement strand
CTCCTTCGCCGCCACCGCCACCTCATGCACGGCGCGGAAATAATAATCGGTGAGCTTCGCCTCGTCCGGCACGCCCGGCGAAACCAGCGCCCAGCTCGCATCGGTCGAGCTGCCGGTATGGCCGGTGTCGGTGATCGCCGTCGCGTAATTCTGAGCCGCGGCCGCGCCGGGATCGGCTGCATTGGTGGAGGCGCTGAGCGTGCCGGCGAAGCCGCCCTGGCCGAGCTGGACGAACTTCTTGTTCCAGAGCGCGGTCGGCGGCAGCGCGACCAGAAACCGGGCGGAGCCGTCCGGCGCCCCGAAACCCGTCGTGGTCACTGTGCCGACCACGACGCAGGCCCCCGCGGTGTTGGTGCCGGCGCTGCCGACGGTCACGTCCGGGACGCCGAGCCCCGTTATGCCGCTCACCGTGCAGTCCGTGGCATGGGCCGGCGAGCCCGCAACGAGGACCAGCCCAGCGACCAGAAGAGCCGGTGCTTGCATTTTGCTGACAATGTTCATCGTCTCCTCCAAAATCTGATTTTCATTCGGCCCGCGCACACGCGGTCTCGCTCGACGGGAGCGGCAGCCAGATTGTGCTGATTGCGGAATTGGGCGGGGCAACAGCCCGCGCGACCTGAAGGTGCCCTCCCCTGCTCGCCGGTCTCTTGCCGGCTCCGTCCTGTCGGCGCTCGATCGTTTCGGCGCGCCTGCGGAATCAACCACCAGGCAAGTTGATCAGGCTTTTCCTGACCTGACAATAGTCATTTGCGGCAAGGAAAATCGCTTGCTCTTTCAATTCACCTGCCGCTCGCGGCCGGCCCAGTACGGCTTGCGCAATTCGCGCTTCAGGATCTTGCCGGAGGGATTGCGCGGCAGCGCCTCGGCGAAGTCGACCGAGCGCGGCACCTTGTAGCCGGCGATGCGCTCGCGCGCGTAATCTATGAGTTCCCTGGCGCTGAGCCGGGCGCCCGGCTTCTTGACGACGATCGCCTTGACCGCCTCGCCCCATTGCTCGTCCGGCACGCCGATCACCGCCACGTCGGCGACGGCGGGATGCCCGAACAGCGCGCTCTCCACCTCCGCCGGGTAGATGTTCTCGCCGCCCGAGACGATCATGTCCTTGATGCGGTCGTAGATATAGAGATAGCCGTCCGCGTCCTTGTAGCCGGCGTCGCCGGTATGGAGCCAGCCGTCGCGGATCGCGGCGGCCGTCGCCTCGGGCAGGTTCCAGTAGCCGCGCATCACCTGCGGCGTGCGGCAGATCACCTCGCCGACGACGCCCGGCGGCAACTCCGCACCATCGGCATTGACGACCTTGATCTCGACGCCCGCCATCGGCTTGCCGCAGGAGCGCATGCGCTCGATGGCGTGCTCGCCATGATCCTCGGAACCCAGATAGGCGATACCGCCGGTGCTCTCGGTCAGGCCATAGAGCTGCCCCAACCCGCAGCGGAACGTCTTCAGCGCGTCGCGCAGCAGATCGAGCGGCGCCGGCGACGCGCCATAGACGATGAGCTCGAGCGAGGAGAAATCGGTGTCGCGGCACTGCGGCGCCTGCAGCAGGAACAGCAGCATCGCCGGTACGAACAGCGTCTTGGTGATGCGGTATTCGGGGATCATGCGCAGGATGGCCGCCGGCTCGAAATCCTGCGTCATCACGTTGGCGACGCCGCGGTAGAGACCGACCAGCGCCCAGCCGCTGCCGCCGATGTGGAAGAGCGGCATGCAGACAAGGCTCACGTCCTGATCGTGCCAGCGTCCGACTTCCGCGACGACCGTCGGCATCAGGGCGAGCAGATTGGCGTGGCTGAGCTGCGCGCCCTTCGGATGCCCGGTCGTGCCGCTCGTATACATCTGGATGGCCACGGCGGCGGGGTCGATCGGGAGGGCCGGATCGCTCGCATCCTGGCCGCCGATCCAGGCGGCGTAGCCGGGCCATTCGGCATGGTCACCGTCGAGCGCGACCACCCGGCGCACCGTCGTCAGATCGGGCCTCAGCTTGTCGATGATGGGGTAGAAGTCGCGGCCGACGAAGAGCAGCTCGGCCTTGGCGTCGTTCACGACATAGGCGATCTCGGGCGGGGCGAGGCGGAAATTCACCGGCACCAGCACGGCGCCGGCCTTGGTCGCGCCGAACCACAACTCGAAGAAGGCAGGGTGGTTCTTCGACAAGATGGCGATGCGCGCTTCCGGCTTCACGCCGGCGGCGATCAGCCCCTGGGCGGCACGGTTGGCGCGCCGGTCGAGCTCGCCGTAGCTCAGTCTCTTCCCCTCGAAGTGGAGCGCGATCGCGTCGGGACGCATCCGGCCGTGATGACGGACGACATCCGCGACCGTGGCCATCGCCGGCCGATCGTTCATCGATTTCCTCCCTCGCGCGCCTTGCGGCCGCGCCTTACAATGCGCCGGGCATCCGCTTCGGTAAAGGCGCAGCACAAGGCGCTGGGAAGGCAGGGAGGATGGATAGCCGGGAGGGCCGCTCGGGCTGGAGCGGCGCTACGTCGCGCCGACCGACAGTCGGTGAGCAGGCCGGCGTCGCGTGGCGGGCCGTCGAGCGTTCTCTGCACGCGGGAACGTCGCGCGCGCGCGAGGCCTTGCAGCGGCATTTCGACGGCGGCTATGCGCCGCTCGCGCCGGATGCCGGCGCGGACCGCGCCGCGCCCGGCATGGCGCTCTCGGAGGTGACGGTCGCCTATCAGGGACGGCCCGCGATCGAGGATGTCGCCGTCGACTTCCCGCCGGGCTCGATGACGGCGATCGTCGGCCCCAACGGCGCGGGCAAGAGCACGCTCCTGAAGGCCCTCGCCGGCATCCTGGTGCCGCGCGCCGGCCGCATCGCCTCGAGCGCGGCGGGCGCCGGCGACGTCGCCTACCTGCCGCAGAGCGATGAGGTCGACCGCAGCTTTCCCATCTCCGTCGGCGAGTTCGTGGCGCTCGGCCGCTGGCGGCAGTTCGGCGCCTTCCGGCCGGTGGCGCCGGCGATCGCCGACGCGCTCGGCGCAGCGCTCGAGGCGGTCGGTCTTGCCGCGGCGCAGGACCGGCCGATCGCGGCCTTGTCCGTCGGCCAGTTCCGCCGCGCGCTCTTCGCGCGACTGATGCTGCAGGACGCCGGCGCCTTGCTGCTCGACGAGCCGTTCGCGGCGATCGATGCGACGACCATGGCCGACCTCCTGCGGCTGGTCGAGCGCTGGCACGAAGAGGGACGCACCATCGTCGCGGTGCTGCACGACCTCGGGCAAGTCAGCGCGCATTTTCCGCGCACGGTGCTGCTGGCGCGGCGCTGCATCGCCGCGGGCGACACGGCGGAAGTGCTGATGCCGGAGAATCTCGCGCTTGCCGGCTTCGGCTCGCGCGACGTGGCAGCCCCGTGACAGGCCTGGGCGCAATCCTCGTCGAGCCCTTCGCGGCTTATGGCTTCATGCGCACGGCGCTGGTCGGCATCGCCGCGCTCGCGCTCGCCAACGCGCCCATCGGCGTGCTGCTGCTGGCGCGACGCATGAGCCTGGTCGGCGATGTGCTGTCGCATGCGGTGATGCCCGGCGCGGCGCTGGGATTCGCGCTCGCGGGCTATTCGCTGTTGGCGCTGAGCGCCGGCGGCGCGCTGACTGGCCTAGCGGTCGCAGCGCTGTCGAGCGTGCTCGCGCGCGCACGGCCGCAGCACGAGG
>DASVOY010000257.1:0-4742 GCA_036383115.1 Allostellaceae bacterium | reverse complement strand
AGGTTGCGGCGGCGGAGCCGAAGGCGTCCTCGCAGCCGATCGCGCCGCTGGGGTCTCAGCTCACGACGAACGAGCTTGACGCGATCAGGCAGCAGCTTCGGGAGTGCTGGCTGGTCCCGTCCGGCGCGCGCGACGCGAAGGATCTCAGGCCCGAGTTCCGGGTCTACATGAACCAGGACGGCACGGTCCGCTCGGCAACCCAGCTCAATCCCGAGCGCAACAGCGAGCCGTTCTTCCAGGCCGCGGCGGAAAGCGCCATGCGCGCTCTGCGCAATCCGCGCTGCCAACCGCTCAAGCTGCCACCGCAGAAATACGACGCTTGGCAGACCTTCACAATCACCTTCGATCCCAAGGACCTCTCATGATCGGGTTGCATTCCTATCTCCCTCGTCTTCGTGGCGTCCGAGCGGCGCTCGCGGCACTGGCGCTCGTGGCAGCAGCCGGGAGCGCCCATGCCGAGCTGCATGTCGACATCACCCGCGGCAAGATCGAGCCGATGCCGATCGCCATCCCGGATTTTGCCGGCGGCGGCCAGGCGGCGAAGGACATCACGCAAGTGCTTGCCGCCGATCTCGAGCGCTCGGGTCTGTTCCTGCCGCTCGACCAGCGCGCCTTCATCGACAAGGAGGCGGCGACGCACACGCCGCCGCGCTATGGCGACTGGCGCCTCATCAATGCGCAGGCGCTGGTCACCGGCACGGCCGAGACCCAGCCAGACGGGCGCCTCCAGGTCGAATTCCGGCTGTGGGACGTCTTCGCCGAGCAGCAGCTGACGGGATTGCGCTACACGACGACGCAGCAGAACTGGCGGCGCATCGCCCACATCATGGCCGACGCGATCTACAAGCGAATTACCGGGGAGGACGGCTACTTCGATACGCGCATCGTCTATGTCTCGGAGACCGGCCCGATGGACAAGCGCATCAAGCGGCTGGCGATCATGGACCAGGACGGGGCCAACCACCGGTTCCTCACCGACGGCCGCGCGCTGGTGCTGACGCCGCGCTTCTCGCCGACGGCGCAGGAGATCACCTATCTCTCCTACGCCCGCGGCGTGCCGCGGGTCTATCTCTTCAACATCGACACCGGGCAGCAGGAGGTGCTCGGCGATTTCCCCGGCATGACCTTCGCGCCGCGCTTCTCGCCCGACGGCAACAAGGTGATCATGAGCCTCGCCGTCGATGGCAACAGCGACATCTATACGCTCGACCTGCGCACGCGCCAGGCGACGCGGCTCACCGACAATCCCGCCATCGACACCTCGCCGTGCTATTCGCCGGACGGCACGCAGATCGTGTTCAATTCCGACCGCGGCGGCTCGCAGCAGCTCTATGTCATGAAAGCCGACGGCAGCGACGTGAGGCGCATCAGCTTCGACTCGGGCGCGCGCTATGGCACGCCGGTATGGTCGCCGCGCGGCGACCTCATCGCCTTCACCAAGATCGAGGGCGGCCAGTTCTACATCGGCGTGATGCGGCCCGACGGCAGCGGCGAGCGGCTGCTGACACAGGCCTTCTTGGTGGAGGGGCCGACCTGGGCGCCCAATGGCCGCGTGCTCATGTATTTCCGCCAGCAGCCGACCGACAAGCAGGGGAAGGGCGGCGGCCCGCGGCTCTATTCGATTGACCTGACGGGATATAACGAAAGAGAGGTAATTACACCACAAGATGCGTCCGATCCGGCGTGGTCCCCCTTGATTCCCTGATTAACTAAAAGTATAGTCGCGCCGCTTCGCCCGACCGCGGCTGGCGTACGCCTTGGAGCGCCGGCCGGAGCGAGTGGGGGGCCCCAGCGGGGCAATGCCATCCAAACAACATCGCCAAGCTCAATCCCAGGTTTTTGCGAGGGGAGTACAAAATGAATCTTCGGTTCTTGAGTCTGGTTGCAGGCGTTCTGCTCCTGGCCGCCTGCGCGGACACCACGTCGTCGACCGGCACCGCCGCTGGCGCCAACGCGGGGGGCACTCCGACGCCGTCGTCGTCGGGCAGCGTGCAGCCCGGCAGCGCACAGGATTTCGCCCAGAATGTCGGTGACCGCGTCTTCTTCGACTACGACAAGAGCGACATCAAGCCGGAGGGCCGTCAGGTTCTCCAGCGTCAGGCCGACTGGCTCAAGAAGTATCCGAACGTGACCGTGACCGTCGAAGGGCATTGCGACGAGCGCGGCACTCGCGAGTACAACCTGGCGTTGGGCGAGCGGCGCGCCTCCGCCGTGAAGAAGATGCTGGTGGCGCTCGGCGTGCCGACCGCCCGGGTCTCGACGATCAGCTACGGCAAGGAGCGGCCGGCGGTCGTGGGCTCGAACGAAGCGGCCTGGGCGCAGAACCGCCGCGGCGTGACGGTCGTCAACTGATCGACCGCGTTCATTTGGTTGCGCAAGGCGCGCCTGCTCTCTTCGGACGTTCGCGACGGTTCGAGGGCAGGCGCCCTTTTTTTGCCCAAAACGTCGATTAGCCTCATTCTCAGCCGCGCCGCCGGCGGCGGGCGTCGCCTGCCGCGCTGCCGGAAGCGGCCGAGCAGGAGGATCATGACGACGATGCGACCAACGGCTTTTGCCGCCGCGCTGTGCGGCCTCGCTCTCTGCTTGGCGGCGGCCGGCGCCCGCGCGCAGACCAGCAGCGACCTGCGTCCCCTGCTCGACCGCCTCGACCGCATCGAGCGCGACATGAATTTGCTGCAGCGGCAGGTCTATCGCGGCACGGGCCCGGGCGGCGCCCCGGTGGCGATGAGCGCGCCCGACGCTCAGGCCGCGGTCAACTACGAGGTGCGTTTCGGCCAGATCGAAGACCAGATGCGCAGCCTCACCGGCCAGATCGAGGAGGTCACCTACAACATCGCGCAGCTTAAGCGGCGCCTCGATACACTGGCGAGCGATGTCGATCAGCGGCTCACAGCGCTTGAGCACGGCGCGGCGGGCGGCGCACCCGCGGCCCCACCCGCGGCAGGCGCGGCAGATCCGCGCACCCTGGCGCCGCCGCCCAAGGGGGCGGGTGCCAACCCCGCCGAGCCGGCGAGCCAATCGGGGGTGCTCGGCCAGATTCCCGCGGGCAGCGGCGAGCAGGCGGCGGCACCTGCCGTAGCCGCGAAACCTGCCACGGCCAGCTTGCCGAGCGGCACGCCGCAGGATCAATACAACTACGCCTTCGGCCTGCTGCGTCAGGCCAACTACCCCGCAGCGGAGCAAGCGCTGCGCGCCTTCATCCAGCGCTACCCGAATGACGGGCTGGCCGGCAACGCCCAATACTGGCTTGGCGAGACGTATTATGTGCGCCAGGACTATGGCAATGCCGCCGCCGTCTTCGCCGAGGGCTACCAGAAATATCCCAAGGGCGGGAAGGCGGCGGACAATCTGCTGAAGCTAGCCATGTCCTTGGGTCAACTCGGCCAGAAGGCCGATGCCTGCCGCGCCTTCGCCCGGCTCGACCGCGACTTCCCGAACGCACCGGGCAACGTCAAGGACCGTGCCAGCGACGAGAAGAAGCGGCTCGGCTGCTAAGGCGGTGGCGCCCGCCGCTGCCTTGTCCGCGCCGCCGCTCGAGGCGGCGGAATTCGCTGCGCTGATGTCCGCCTTCGATCCCTTCGAGCCCGCACCGCGCATCGCCGTCGGCGTCTCGGGCGGCGCCGACAGCTTGGCGCTGGCGCTGCTGGCCGATGGCTGGGCGCGGGCGCGGGGCGGCGCGGTCGACGCGCTCACCGTCGATCACGGGCTGCGGCCCGAGGCGGCGCGCGAGGCGGCGCAGGTCGGCGCTTGGCTCGCCGCCCGCGGCATCAAGCATCGCGTTCTCGTCTGGGCAGGGCCGCGGCCGCGGCGCGGGGTGCAGGCGGCCGCGCGCACCGCCCGCTATGGGCTGCTGGAGGGCTGGTGCGCCGAGCAAGGCGTGCTGCATCTGCTGCTCGCCCATCATCGCGACGACCAGGCCGAGACGCTGCTGCTGCGCCTCGCGCGGGGCAGCGGGTTGGACGGGCTCGCCGGCATGGCGGCGGTGGTCGAGCATGCCGCCTGCCGCGTGCTGCGGCCACTGCTCGGCGTGCCCAGGGCGCGCCTCGTCGCCGCGCTCGAGGCCGCGGGGCAGCGCTGGATCGACGACCCGAGCAACCGGAATCGCGCCTATGCCCGCTCGCGTCTCCGTGGCCGTCTGGCGGCACTCGACGAGCCCGAGGTCATGGCCGAGCGGCTGGCGGCGGCGGCGGTGCGGCTCGGGGCAAGGCGGGCCGCCATCGAAAGGGATGTCGCGGCGCTGCTGGCGCGCGTTGCCGCGATCCATCCTGCCGGCTTCCTGGGGTTTGACGCCACGGGCCTCGTCGCTGCATCCGAGGAGGTTGGGTTGCGCGCGCTTGCCGCGATGCTGACGATGATTGGCGGCGGCGACCATCCGCCGCGTCTGGAGCGCCTGGCGCGGCTGTATCGCCTTCTGCCGGTCGAGCTGGGCGGCGGCCGCACGCTCGGCGGCTGCCGGGTCCTGCCGCGGCCCGGCCGTGTGCTGGTATGCCGCGAGCCGGCGGCCGTCGCGCCTCCGGTGCTGGCGCCGCCAGGTGCAACCATCGCCTGGGACGGCCGTTTCCGCCTGCGGCTGCCGGCGGATGCCCCCCGGGGCCTCACGCTCGGGGCGTTCGGTGCAGCGCGGCTGGAAGGTGCGGACAGCGTGGCGGCGGCATCGCGACCGAGCTTGCCGGCCCTAAGGGATAAGCACGGAGAAGTGGTCGCCGTGCCCGCATTGGGGTATGAAAGAGAGGGAGCAGGCA
>DASVOY010000256.1:0-2156 GCA_036383115.1 Allostellaceae bacterium | reverse complement strand
CTCGGCCTCAAGCAGGCCATGGACAATCCGTGGGACGCCTTCGTCGCCGCGCACCCGATCGGCTCGACCGTCGAGGGCGAGGTCAAGAACGCCACCGAATTCGGCCTGTTCATCGGCCTCGACGGCGATGTCGACGGCATGGTGCACCTCTCCGACCTCGACTGGAACCGGCCGGGGGAGGAGGCGATCAACGACTACAAGAAGGGCGACATGGTCAAGGTCCGCGTCCTCGACGTCGATGTCGAGAAGGAGCGGATCAGCCTCGGCATCAAGCAGCTGGCGACCGATCCCTTCGAATCGACCCTGGCCGGCGTCAAGAAGGGCGATGTCGTCACCACAACCGTGACCGCGGTCACCGACGGCGGGATCGAGGTGGCGCTGGGCGACGGCTTGCCCGGCTTCATCCGCAAGGCCGAGCTGTCTCGCGATCGCGCCGAGCAGCGGCCGGACCGCTTCGCCGTGGGCGAGAAGGTCGACGCCAAGATCACCGCCCTCGACCGCGCCACGCGCAAGGTGGCGCTGTCGATCAAGGCGCGGGAGTTCGAGGAGGAGAAGAAGGCAATGGCCGAGTACGGCTCCTCCGATTCCGGCGCCAGCCTCGGCGACATCCTCGGCGCCGCGCTCAGCCGCCGCGGCGCTACGGCGGAGAAGGAAGAGAAGTAGGCGTTTCCTGCTTTGTATTGAAAGAGCGGGCGGTCTTCGGGCCGCCCGTTTTCTTTTGCCCTGAAGCCTACGGTAGCGCCGAGGGAACACCACTACCGTCATTTCTTGACGCTGCCTCAAGGCTTTGGCAGGCTCGGTGTTTCGCTGCCACGCCCCGACGAGAACCTGGTCATGACCAAGTCCGAGCTCATCCAGCGCCTGGCCGAACGCAACCCGCATCTTTACCAGCGCGACGTCGAGCGTATCGTCACCGCCATCTTCGACGAGATCGCGGCGGCGCTGTCGCGCGGCGACCGCGTCGAGCTCCGGGGCTTCGGCGCCTTTTCGGTGAAGCGGCGCGACGCGCGGCAGGGGCGCAACCCGCGCACCGGCGACAGCGTGCATGTCGAGGAGAAGCACATTCCCTTCTTCAAGACCGGCAAGCAGCTGCGCGAGCGGCTCAACGAGGGGATGTGACCGCGCCTGCGAGCCTCTTTGGCGGGTGATGCGGTGAAGCTCGTTCATTGGCTGGTGACGGCGCCGCTGGCGCTGCTTCTCGTCGTCTTCGCGGTGTCGAACCGCGAGAGCGTGACGGTCACCTTGTGGCCGCTGCCGGTGACGCTCGACGCGCCGCTCTATCTCGTCGTGCTGCTCGTCCTGCTCTTGGGATTTCTCGTCGGCCAGTTCGTGGCATGGATCAATGGCGCTCGCTGGCGCCGCGAGGCGCGCCGGCGGGCGCGGCGCATCGAATCGCTCGAGCGCGAGCTCGCCGCGACCCAGGCGCAGCTCCCCAAGAACGAGCCGTCGCGCCTGCCGCTGTCGGCGGCGCCGCGCGATTGACTTAGGGCCGAGCGGCAGGATACTGCCGCGCCATGCGCGTTCTCGGATATTCGGAGGTCGTCGCCGCCCTCGACTTCCCCTCGCTCATCGAATCGCTGCGGCAGATGTTCCGCGCCGGCGCCGACGCGCCGGTGCGGCATCAGCACCGGGTGCCGGTGCCCGGCGGCGAGGACGGGACCATGCTGCTCATGCCGGCCTGGCAGGCGGGGCGTCACATCGGCGTCAAGGTCCTGACGATCTTCCCCGACAACGCCGCGCTGCAGAAACCGTCGCTGATGGGCTCCTATCTGCTGCTCGACGGCAGGACCGGCGAACCGCTCATGGTGATGGACGGTCCCGGGCTCACCGCGCGCCGCACCGCCGCCGCCTCGGCGCTGGCCGCGAGCTATCTGGCGCGGCCCGATTGCGAGCGCCTCCTCATGGTGGGCACCGGCGCGCTCGCGCCGCATCTGATCGAGGCGCATGCCAGCGTGCGGCCCATCGTCAACGTGCTGGTCTGGGGCCGCGATCACGAGAAGGCGCAGAAGCTCGCCTATCGCCTGACGCGGCGCAGCCTCAAGGTCGCCGCGACCACCGATCTCGCCAACGCAGTGCGCGGCGCTCATATCGTGTGCTGCGCCACAGCGAGTCAGGCGCCGCTGATCCAGGGTCACTGGCTGCCGCTCGGTGTGCAT
>DASVOY010000255.1:0-4225 GCA_036383115.1 Allostellaceae bacterium | reverse complement strand
CCGGTACCGTCGCCGATGTGCTCGGCCGCAAGCGCGTCATCGCTGCGGCGATGTTCGCGCTATTCGTGCCGACCCTCCTCGTCGCGCTCGCCTCCGATTTGCGCGCCCTGGTGCTGTGGCGCTTCGTCCAGGGCCTGCTGCTGCCGCCGATCTTCGCCGTCGTCATCGCCTATGTCGGCGAGGAGTTTCCGCCTGCCGAGGCCACCGCCGTTACCGGCATCTACCTCTCGGCGAGCAGCTTCGGCGGCTTCTTCGGCCGCTTCCTCACCGGCATTCTCGCCGAGCATGTCGGCTGGCGCGGCGCCTTCATCGTGCTCGCGGCGATCACGCTCGCCTGCGCCCTCGGCGTGGCCCTCCTGATGCCGCGGGAGCGGCACTTCCGGCGTGCCGAGGGCATGCTGACCTCGGCGCGGCAGACGCTGCGGCATCTGCGCAACCCGCAACTCGTCGCCACCTATGCCGTCGGGTTCTGCGTGCTGTTCACCTTCGTCGCCACCTTCACCTACGTGAATTTCCATCTGGCGGCGTCGCCCTTCAGCCTGTCGCCGGCGGGACTCGGCTCGATCTTCATCGTCTATCTCATCGGCGCCGCGGTGACGCCGCTCACCGGGCGCGGCGTCGCGCGCTTCGGCCGCCGCCCCCTCGTCATCGGCCTCATCGCGCTGTGGGCCGCGGGGCTGGCCTTGACGCTCGTGCCGACATTGCCGACGATCATTGCCGGCCTCGCGATCAGCTGCGGCTGCGGCTTCACGTGCCAGGCCGTCGCCACCGGTTTCGTGGCGGTCAGCGCCGCGGAAGGGCGCTCCTCGGCGGTCGGGCTCTACGTGTCGTGCTACTACATCGGCGGCAGCGCTGGCGGCGTCCTGCCGGGCTTCGCCTGGAACGCGGCGGGCTGGCCCGGCTGCATCGCCGTGGTGCTGGCGGTGCTGGCGCTCATGGCGCTCACTGTACACATCTCCTGGCGACGGCACGGCGTGCCGGTGCGGTAGGCGTCACGGCTACTGGTGGCGCCAGCGCTCGACGATCTTGCCGATGAAATCGCGGCCCTTGGCGTCGTTCTGCCAGGCCTGGGGAAAGTTCGCGGCCTCGCCCTTCGGGCGGTGCTTGGCGTCGAGGTCGGTGAAGCGGATGCGCATCGGGTGCGCCACGCCCTCGCCGACGACGATCGCCTCGCGCTGGCGCAAGGTCGGCAGCACGTTTAGGAGCCCGGCCGCGTCGTCGGGCAGCATGCTGCGGACGAATTTCTGGTCGCGCTCGTTGTTCATGCGCAGCGCGAAGATGGTGCTGCATTGCGACAGGATGGCCTCGGAGAGTTCCGCCGGGCGCTGCGTCACCAGGCAGAGCGAGACGCCGTATTTACGTCCTTCCTTGGCGATGCGCGAGATCGAGCGCCGTGTCGGCGCGAAGCTGAGGCTCTCGTCGCGCGGAATGTAGCGATGCGCCTCGTCGCAGACGAGCAGGATAGGGATCGCCTCCTCGCGGTCGCTGAACAGCGCGAAATCGAAGATCAGCCGGGCCAGCACCGAGATGACGACGTTGACGATCTCCGACGGGACAGCGGAGATGTCGAGGATGGTGATCGGCTTGCCCTTGACCGGGATGCGCAGGATGAGCGACAGGATCTCGCTCATGTTGTCGCGCACGGTAAGCCCCTCGAAC
Source organism: Allostellaceae bacterium (assembly GCA_036383115.1). Classification (GTDB taxonomy): domain Bacteria; phylum Pseudomonadota; class Alphaproteobacteria; order ATCC43930; family CGMCC-115725; genus DAHUYF01. The sequence continues at coordinate 2,566 of DASVOY010000255.1, read as the reverse complement.
ATGAAGGCGTAGCGCTTGTCCTTGCGCAGGTTCTCGATCGTGGTCATGAGCCGCAGATAGGGCAGCGTGTTGTCGGGCCGGTCGAGCTTGCCCATGGCGTCGGAAATGCGTTGCAGTACGCTGGTGATCCGGTAGGGCGTCGGCGTGTCGACGGTGAGCGAGGAGGTGTTCGCGTCGGCGCCGAGGAAATCCTGCTTCGCCGCCATGATCACGTCCTTGAGGATGGGCGCCTCGCGGCTGCGATCGGCGGGGTCCGGGCTGCACAGAACCTCGACGATCTCCTCAAAGCTGAGGAGCCAATAGGGCAGCTGCAGCGTATCCGGCGTGATCAGCTCGGCGACATCATCGAAAGCAGTGGCGTATTCGCCATGCGGGTCGAGCAGAACGACATGGCCGTTGGGATGCGCGGTGAGCAGCGTGCGCAGGATCAGGGTCAAGGCGCAGGACTTGCCCGAGCCGGTGGTGCCGACGATCGCCGAATGCTTGGCGAGAAATTCCTGCGACATCAAATAGGCGGGCGTGTCGGCATCCTGGTGCAGCGTGCCGATCGGCAGGGTCCAGCTGTTCGGCTTGGCATAGATGAGCTTGATGTCGTCGGCGGCCGAGGCGAAGACCGGCGCGCCGAGCACAGGATAGACCGAGATGCCGCGCGAGAACTTCGACGACGCGTCGCCGGCGCGCCCCGTATGCTCGCCGAGGAGGTCGATCTCGGCCGTCGCCACCTGCACGTCCGTCCCGGCGAAGTCGACGTTGAGCCTGTCGATGAAGCCATAGGCGGTCGAGGTCAGCGTCGGTACCTTGATCAGCGCGCCGATCTGCGCCGCATAGGCCGAGTCTGCGCTGCTGGTCACGTCGTCGAAGAGCACGCAAGACAGCTTGAAGCCGGACACGGCGGTGACGACGCCGATCTGTCCGGGTGCGCGGCTCGCGGCTTGCCGTTGCGCCTTTGCGACCTCGCTGCCGTCCATGGCCCCTCCTGCCTTCGCTGTGATGACGGGCGCGAGGTTAAGGGAAAATCCCTGCCTAATCGTTTCCTTGGCCCGCCGATCGCCGCGGCTATGCGAATTCACACCGGAAACGGTGAAAATTTGTCTGAATTTGCCCGGGTGACCTGTTGGGGGACGACCGCTACGGCGCTTCCCGCCGCCGGCGCCAGGCGGTGCGGATCTCGTCCGTGGTCTGGCGCGAGCCGTCGAAGCATCGCCCGGGCAGGCCGAAGGCATGGACGAGCCGCTGGCGCCATGACTGCGCGTCGACGAGGTCCCCGGCGATCGCCACCCATTCGTGGAAGGCGATGCGCAAGGGGTTGAAGGTGCCGATGTTCTTGACGATGCCGTAGCGGCAGGGGTCGCTGTCGTCCTCCGCGACAAAGCTGCCGAAGAGCTTGTCCCAGATGATGAAGACCCCCGCATAATTGCGGTCGAGGTAGCGCGGGTTGGTGGCGTGGTGCACGCGGTGGTGGGAGGGCGTGTTCATCACCGCCTCGAACCACCAAGGGAGCCGCCCGATCATCTCGGTATGGATCCAGAACTGGTAGACGAGGCTCAGCCCCTTCTCGAAGGCGATGAGCGCCGGCGAGAAGCCGATCAGCGCCAGCGGCAGCCACAGGACCCAATGGAAGATGCCGCCGGTCCAGGTCTGCCGCAGCGCCGTCGAGAGGTTGTAGTGTTGCGAGGAGTGGTGGTTGACATGCGCCGCCCACCAGAAGCGGGAGCGGTGGCTCAGCCGATGGAACCCGTAATAGGTCAGGTCCTCGGCGAAGACGATGAGCAGGAAGCTCCACCAGTGATAGCCGAGATCGAGCAGGCGGTACTGGTAGACCCAGCTCATGGCGAGATAGATGCCGCCGCCGACGAGCAGGCCGACGGCGAGATTGCCGAGCCCCATCATCAGCGACGCCGCGGTGTCGCGGAGCTCGTAGACGGTACGGCGGTTGAGCCGTGCCACGGCGATCTCGAGCAGGACAAGGACGATGAAGGCCGGGATCGCCAGCTGCACCGGATCGGGCAGTTTCGGCTCGAGCGTCACGCCGCGCGCCCCGCCGCCGGCAGTTGCGACAGCCGCGCACGCCAGCGCTCCGCCTCGTCCGTCGGCAGCGACAGCTCGAAGCGGCCGTGGGTGAAGTCGCCAGTGTCGATGACGAGCCGCATGCCGCTCGGCGCTGGCTGCAGCGACAGGGTGCGGATGTCGCGCGCCGCCAGCGGCCGCACCACGACCTTGTCGCCGGCGGTGAAGGCGAGGGCGAAGGTCGCATCGCCGGCCATCGCGACGATCGCCGTCGCGCCCGCCGCATCGATCACCACCTCGGCCCCATCGAAGCCGGGCAAGTCCTCTCGGAGCCGGCGCAGCACCAGCGTGTGATCAAGCCGCGTCCGCCGCGCGCCGCCGGTGAGCCACACCGCGACCAAGATAGCGGCGATGCCCGGCCATGCCTCGCTCGCCCTCGCCTTCACCGCCGGCGACAAGGTCGTCGTGCGGCCGCTAGCGGCGCGCGACGTCCACGCCCTGTCGCTGCAGCCAGCGCAGAGCGGCATGCGGCTCGTCATCGACACTGGCGAGTTCACCC
>DASVOY010000254.1:0-2107 GCA_036383115.1 Allostellaceae bacterium | reverse complement strand
GATCTCGGCGAAGATCTGATCGACGCGATCCTCTCCGAAGCGGGACGTTTTGCCACAGAGGAGGTGGCGCCGCTCGCCGACATCGGCGACCGCCAGGGCGCCCGTCTGGAAGGGGACGAGGTCAGGCTGCCGGACGGCTGGCGCGATCTCTATCGCAATTGGACCGCCGGCGGCTGGAACGGCCTGACGGCGCCCGAAGCTTTCGGCGGCCAGGCTCTGTCGCATATGCTGAATGTCGCCGCACTGGAAATGTGGAATTCCGGTTCCATGGCCTTTGCGCTCGCCCCGACGCTGACGATGGGCGCCATCGAGGCGGTCAGCGCCCATGGCAGCGCTGCGCTGAAGGAGACATATCTGGCAAGGATGGTGTCCGGCGAATGGACCGGCACCATGAACCTGACCGAGCCGCAATGCGGCACCGATCTCGGCCTGATCCGCACCAAGGCGGTGCGCCAGGCCGACGGCAGCTACCGGATCACAGGAACCAAGATCTTCATCTCGGCCGGCGAGCATGACCTCGCCGAGAACATCGTGCACCTGGTGCTGGGGCGCATCGAAGGCGCGCCCGCCGGCACAAAGGGCCTGTCGTTGTTCGTCGTGCCTAAGGTCGTGCCCAACCCTGACGGCTCGCTCGGCGCCCACAACGCGGTCGCCTGCGGCTCGCTCGAGGAGAAGATGGGCATCCACGGCAACTCGACCTGCGTCATGAACTACGACGGCGCAACGGGCTGGCTGGTGGCGGAGGAGAATCACGGCCTCGCCGCCATGTTCACGATGATGAACGAGGCGCGGCTCGGCGTCGGCGTGCAGGGGCTCGCGCTGTCCGAGGTCGCCTACCAGAATGCGGTCGCCTACGCCAAGGATCGACTGCAGGGGCGCGCGCTCACCGGCGCAATATTCAAGGACAAGCCGGCCGATCCGATCATCGTGCATCCCGACGTGCGGCGCGTGCTGATGTCGATCCGCGCCTTCAACGAGGCGGCGCGCGCGCTGGTGATGTGGACCGCGCTCAAGAGCGACGTGGCGCGCCGCTCGAGCGACGCCAAGGAGCGCGAGAGCGCGGACGATCACATGGGCCTGCTCACGCCGGTGATCAAAGGCGTGCTCACCGACCAGGGCTTCGCCAACACGGTCGCGGCGCAGCAGGTGTTCGGCGGCCATGGCTACATCAAGGAATGGGGCATGGAGCAGTATGTGCGCGATGCCCGCATCCCGATGATCTACGAGGGCGCGAACGGCATCCAGGCGCTCGACCTGGTCGGCCGCAAGCTCGCCAAAGACGGCGGCCGCGCGCTCACCGCGTTCTTCACCGAGGTGCAGGGCTTCGTGAAGGAGAATGCCGGCGACGCTGGGCTCACGCTCTACGTCGAGCCGCTCGGCAAGGCGCTCGGCCATCTGCAGCAGGCGACCATGTGGTTCGCCCAGAACGCGCTCGCCAAGCCGGAGAATGCCGGAGCGGGCGCGACCGACTACATGCACCTGTTCGGACTGGTGGCGCTCGGCTACATGTGGGCCCGGATGGCGCAGGCCGCCAAGCAGAAGCTCGCCGCGGGCGCGAACGGCGCGGGCGAGCGCATGAACGCCAAGCTCGTCACCGGCCGCTTCTTCGTCGAGCGCATGCTGCCCGACACGGCGACGCACCTCGCCCGCATCCAGGCGGGCGCGGCCAGCACGATGGACCTTCCGGCGGACGGGTTCTAGGAAACTGGCGCATGTCCTTTTCGGCGCACCGGTGGCCACTTCGCCGGGACATTCAAAATTCGCGCATGTCCTTGTCGGCGAACCGGTGGCCACTTCGCCGGGACATGCGCTACGCTCGCCCGCATGGTCGACTTTTCCAATCTGCCGATCGGACGCGAGGGCCGCGCCGAGCTCGTCGTTGGCGAGGCGCATACGGCGCCGCGCATCGGCAGCGGCCGCGTGCACGTGCTCGCGACGCCGGTGATGATCAACCTGATGGAGGCGGCCGCGCTCGCCGCGGTCGAGGCGCTGCTGCCGGACGGCCACCAAAGCCTGGGCATCAAGCTCGACGTCAGTCACACCGCCGCGACGCCGGTCGGCATGCGCGTGGTGGCGATCGCACGGCTCGAGGGCGTCGAGGGCCGGC
>DASVOY010000253.1:0-8362 GCA_036383115.1 Allostellaceae bacterium | reverse complement strand
TGACGTGCGGCGTGATGAAGTCGAGCACCTCCGCGGCGAGCCGGCCGGCCTTGCGCATGGCGGCGAAATCCGCCGGCGTGTGCAGCTTGATCCGCCGCTCCTCCGGGTCGATCGGCCTCGTCCTGGTTTCGCCGCTCGCATTCTTCATCATCATCCCGTCCGCTCCCGACCCTTTCGCGATACGATCTTAAGGGGCCGCTCGATCTCTATGCCTTCCAACGTGACCCGGCAAGTATAGCACAGCGCCTCGACCCCGGCCGCCCGCGCATCCCCGAGCATGAGGTCATAGAGCGGGTCGAGATCGGCGGCGATGCGGAAGCCCCGGCAATCGCCGCGCTGCACGATGTAGAGCATGACCGCCCGATGTCCCGCCGCGACCGCCGCGCCGAGCTCCGCCAGGTGCCTGGCACCCCGCGCCGTGACGCAGTCCGGGAACTCGGCCATGCCCCCGCGCTTCAGGTGCACGTTCTTCACCTCGACATAGCAGATGGGTCTTCCCGGCGCCTCCAGCAACAGGTCGATGCGGCTCGAGCGCCCATAAGGCACTTCGCGGCGCAGGCTGGCATAGCCCCTGAGCGCCGGGATGCGGCCGGCGTCGATGGCCTCGGCCGCCAGCCCGTTGGGGCGCGCGGGGTTGATGCCGACGAGATGCTCGCCGACGCGGATCAGCTCCCACGACCAGGCCAGTTTGCGCCGGGGGTCGGGGCTCGGCAGCAGCCAGACCTCCGAGCCCGGCGCGGCGACGCCGAGCATGGCGCCGGGATTGGCGCAATGGGCGGTGGTCTCGGTCCCGTCCATGAGGCGGACATCGGCGAGGAAGCGTTGGTAGCGCCGCAGCAGGACGCCGCGGACGAGCGGGCGGGGAAAACGCATGTAGAAGGCTATAGTGCGGCTCGGGCCGGCGGCAAGCGCCCACACCATTGTGCCGGGCCGGCGAATCCGCCTAACTAGGCGCCGGCCGCCACCGTTCCAGGAGCTTCCATGACCGCCGCGCCGCCCAGCGCCGAGAAGATCGTCACCGCCTGCGCCGTCATCATCGGCAACGAGATCCTGTCGGGCCGCACCCAGGACACGAATCTCGCCTATATCGCCAAGGGCCTCAACGACGTCGGCGTGACGCTCCGCGAGGCGCGGGTCATTCCCGACATCGAGGCGGTGATCGTCGCCACCATCAACGAAATGCGCACCAAGTACGATTACGTCTTCACCACCGGCGGCATCGGCCCGACCCATGACGACATCACCTCGGAGAGCATCGCGCGCGCCTTCGGCGTGCCCTGGACGCTCCATCCCGAGGCGCACAAGATCTTCCTCGGCCACTATAAACCCGACGAGCTCAACGAGGCGCGGCTCAGGATGGCGCATACCCCGGAGGGCGCGTCGCTCATCATCAACCCGGTGTCGCGCGCGCCCGGCTTCCGCATCGGCAACGTCTTCGTCATGGCCGGCATTCCCCGTGTCATGCAGGCGATGTTCGACGCGGTGAAGCACGACCTCAAGGGCGGCCGCCCCATGCTGTCACGCAGCGTGAGCTGCCCGCTGCCCGAAGGCATCGTCGCGAAGGGGCTGGGCGAGATCCAGCGGCGCTATCCCGATCTCGACATCGGCTCCTATCCCTACACGCGGCGCAACGCCGCCGGCGAAATGACCTTCGGCACGAGCCTCGTCCTGCGCGGGCGCGATCCCGAACGGCTCGCCGCGGCCACGCCGGAGGTCATGGCGCTGGTGCGCAGCCTGGGCGGCACGCCGGTCGAGGAGTGACGCGGCGCGTCGCCCGGGCTATTTAGATCGCGCCGGTCTGCAAGCCCGATGCCCGCTTGGCGGAACAGGTAGACGCAAGGGACTTAAAATCCCTTGGCCGCAAGGCCGTGCCGGTTCGAGTCCGGCAGCGGGCACCAGCAAAACACATGGGATGCCAAGCTTGTTCGGGCTAACGCCGGGGGCGGCTGAGGGCAGCCATTTGGGCAGACGCATTTGGACTTGCGCCCAATCCAGGGGAATACCGTCTCATGGCGACAGCATATCCCGATCTCAAGCGAGCCTTGATAGCCGCCGCGATGGCCCTCGCATCGTCCGGCGCCGGGGCGGCGGAGCCTGGGCGCGGCTACTGCCTCGGCCGGGACGTCGGCTTCGACATCGCGGCGACCTTCGAGCAGACGCCGCCGCTCGGGATGACCGGGCTCAGGGTCGCCGCCGTCGATGGCGTCGCGACCGCGGCCGACACGCCTACGCTCCACGCGTGCACGGCGCTCGTGCGCTTCAGCAACGGGGAGAGCCACAGGGTCGCGTTCTACGTCGAGCGCATGCCGGGCGGCGGGTTCTATGCGCACCTGAAGTTTCTGGATCGAGACAATTGAGGAGGCCGACACAGAAGCAGCGCGAGCGGAGGCCGGGGTAACAGCGCGGCGGAAAACCGCGCTCCGCCGGTAAGGGTCCCGGTGGCGCCAATGGCCAGCACAGGGCCAGCGCCGGCCACCGCCGCAAAGCGGAACGCCCCGCCGATGGGCGGGGCATTCTTGTCGCTTCCTATGCGCGAGTGTCTAGGACGCGCTCGAGAGCGAGGTGGCGATGTTCTGGAAGGTGGTGCTGAGATTGGTGCCGACCAGCGTCACGGCACCGATGATCACCACCGAGATGAGCGCCGCGATCAAGCCGTACTCGATCGCCGTGGCGCCGCTCTCGTCGCGAAGGAACTTTGCCGAGAATATTTGCATGATCTCGCCTCCGAGTTGCAAGGACGTGACGTTAGCCAACGCCAACGAACATTGCAGCTGCGATCGATTCCAATTTTAGCGAAATGTGCTCGACGGCTGGCCGACGCGGTCAAAAAGGGATATCCGACCCGTAAAATTTGAGGCGAAAGCGCATGCGTGCGGCGAGGCGGTGGCGGCGCGCTAGCTAAGCTAGGTTTCGCCGGATCATTGCAGGCGTGCCGGTGTTCATTGCGCAACTCCGGGCGAATCTGACCGAAGCGGACGTTTCATTGGAGTTCCGCAAGCACGTGCTCCCGCCCGCCGCTCGTTTTCCAAGGAGCCATACGCAATGCCTAAGCACAGTCCCCTGATTCTGATTGTCGACGACGATGATCAAGTGCTCGACAGTGCCGAGATCGTCTTGACAGCGCTCGACTATCGCGTGATCCCGGCCACCAACGCCGATGCCGCACTCGAAATCGTCAAATACTATCGTGGCATCGATCTTCTCATCACCGACATCGTCATGCCCGGCTCGATGGATGGCTGGGAACTTGCCCGCCGCGCCAAGGAGATACGCTCAGAGCTGCGCGTGCTCTACACCAGCGGCTTCGCCAGCCGGGCGCTCCCGGAGCGCGATGCCGGCTACGGGCCGCTCCTGCCCAAGCCCTGGCGCGCGCCAGAGCTGGTCAGGACGGTCCACCGAAGCCTGCGCGGTGCGCGCCGCGACCTGATGCCCGTGTGAAACCGCAGCGATAGATGCCGGATCATGCGCGATTCATGATCCGGCTTGATTGACGCATTCTTACGCCCGGCATGAAAGGCCGTGCCGGTTCGAGTCTGACGGCGGCTACCAAGCCCGCTGCATCCCCGGCCGCTGCGGCTTCATGAACGCCGGCATCGACGCGCCTATGTCAGGACCACATAGGCTCGGTGCTCGCGTGCGAGGGTTCTGACAGCTCTCACCAGATGGTCTGGCGCCTCGCTCTTGAGCAGGTAGCCGAGCGCACCGGCCTTGGCGGCGAGGCGCCATGCTTCTTCGAACAGATGCAGGCTGACCATGAGCACCTCGGTCGCCGCGCAGCGTTCACGAATGCGCTGCGTCGCTTCGATCCCATTCATCCCGGGCATGACCAGATCGAGCACGGCAACATCGGGCGATGTCTCGGCCGCCAGCCGCACGGCCTCCTCGCCATCGGCTGCCTCGGCGCATACCACGATGTCGCCGCCTTCCTCGAGCAGCTGGCGCAGCATGCGGCGCACGCCAACGTGGTCGTCGGCGATCAACACGCGAATCACGACATCCTTCCCCGACGATGCAGGCTAACATCAGAGTTGCACCGACATACCGAATTCCGCCATCAGGTAGAACCCTGAGACAGCGCGCGGATGCACAGCAGGATGATCTGACATCGATGGAGCATCGGGCAGCGCCCGTTCCAGGCGCACAGCTTCCAGCGCTATATCGCCAGCCGCCGCGGCTTCATGAACGCCAGCGCCACCCCGTCGTGCTGCATCACGCCATCCTGCCGCGCGGCCCCGTCCAATCCCGCGCTCTTGTCCGGACAGCTCGGGCTCTCGGCGAAATGCTTGCCGGCGTAGTCGAGGAAGGCGCGCACCTTGGCGGAGACGTGTTGGCGGTGCGGATAGAGGGCGATGATGGGGAACTCGCCTATGTTATATTCGGGCAGGATCTGGACGAGGTGGCCCGAGCGCAGCGCGCCCACGGCGGCGCAGCTCGTCACCATGACGAGGCCGCGCCCGGCATAGGCGGCGGAAAGAAGGGTCTCGAGGCTGTTGGTCTGGAGATTGCCCGAGACCGGCACGGTGACCTCGCCCTCGGGGCCGATAAGGCGCCATTCATGCGCCAGCCGGTCGAAGCCCCGGTAGGTGTAGGCCAGGCAGTTGTGGCGCGAGAGGTCGCTCGGCTCGCGCGGCGTGCCATGCGTCTCGAGATACGAGGGGGCGGCGCAGAGGATGATGCTGAACTGGCCGAGCCGGCGCACGATCAGGCTCGAATCCGGCGCCTGGTTGAAGCGGATCGCGACGTCGATGCCGTCCTCGACGAGGTCGACCATGCGGTCGGTCGTGGTGAGATCGACGGTGACCTCCGGATAGGCCGCGCTGAAGCCGCCGATGAGCGGCGCCATGCTGTGCGAGAGGATCGTTGCCGCGTTGAGCCGCAGGATGCCTCGCGGCTTGGAGTGCAGCTCGGCCACGCTGCTGTCGGCGGCCTCGATCTGCGCCAGGATCAGGGCGGCCTGGTCGAAATAGGCCTTGCCGGCCTCTGTGAGGCTGAGCTTCCGGGTGGTGCGGTTGAGGAGGCGCGCACCCAGATGCTCCTCGAGCGAGCGGACGTGGTTCGTCACCATCGCGGGCGACATACTGAGCCGCTGCGCCGCCGCGGCGAAGCTGCCGGCGGTGACGACGGTGGTGAAGGCGGTCATGCTGGTGACGCGGTCCATCCGGCCTCGCTCCCCTCGGTGTTGTGACACCGTCTTGGGCGTTTCCTCCGCTATGAGATAGCGAGTGCCTCTGTTCGTTCCAAGCCGCTACCACCGCCTGGTCACGCGTTCGTGGTCGGGAAGTCCTCTCCCGGGAGGCTCCCGCCGCCATCATCGAAACACCATCATTGAGGGACTCGGACGGGAAACCCGCCTGAGCCTCCCAGCGCTGGAGTCGCGGCCGAAAGACATGGCGGGCCTCCCCGCAGTGAAGCCACCCGCGTGGGTCCTGATTCGGCGCCATGGCGGTTGAATTGGTGAACATTCTGGGAACAGGCGGGACGGGTTGCGCCTTTTCGGCTATGTTGCGCCGCAGAATTTCTCGGCCGTCCGGGGGTTTATGCGCTTTTCTCTTGCTCAACGGAGGTCCGGGTTCCACTTTTATTGCGGGTGGAAAGGGCCCTGGAGGACGCTAATGAAATTGCGCGAGCCAGCGACGAAGAAGGGCGGCGGCAAGGCCGGCGCCAGAGCCATGGCCGCAAGCGCCGCCGCGGCGAAGAGGATCGCGGCCACGAAGAAGTCATCACCGGTCAAGAAGGCCGCGCCAGCGAAAAAGGCTGCCAAGAAGTCCACCCCGTCGGCCAAGAAGCCGGCGCCGGCCAAGAAGCCGACGCCCGTTGCCAAGCCGGCTCAGGAGGCGCCGCCACGGGCTGCGGCCGCCGTCTCCACCCCGACCCAGACGCCCACCAGGGTGCCTGCCGCCAGACCCGGCGGCGCACCGGTCGCGCGCGCGCCGGTCTCGTCGCAATCCCCCGAGGAGCGGCGGAAGACGGCCACCCGGAAGTTCTTCGCCCGGCTGCGCTCGCTCGAGGCGATCGTCGGCGCCGACCTGCGCAAGCGCGGCAGCGTCGTGCTGATGCAGGCGGTTGATCAGTGGTACAGCGAAGCGATCAGCGCCACTGCCACCGACGTCAGCATCACCAACGCCGCCAAGGCCGTGATCACGCACCTCTAAAGCCTCAAAGCGCTGTCGCGCCCCGTCCAGTCCATCGTCATGTCCGGCCTCGTGCCGGGGCATCCACGGCTTTTTCGTGTCGCCGCAACGCGTGGCTGGCCGGGACAAGCCCGGATTGAGAAGCCGCGGTCTACCTGCCTGGTCGCGCTGGGCTACTGCTGCGCGAGCTTCTTGAAGAGGGTCACGCCGCGGAGCAGGTCGACGGCGCGCACCAGCTGATAGTCCGCATCGGTGCCCATCAGGTTCGGGTCGAGCACGGTCGCGTCGGGCTTGGCCACCGGCGTGGTCCCGGGCGGCACATTGGCCGGCTTGGCCGCGGCGGCGCCGTTGTCGGTGCCGGGCTTGGCCGAGGTTGGCCCCGGCGCGACGCCCGGGGCGGGCGCCTTGCTCTTGTCCTGCGCCTCGGCGTCGGTGTTCTTGAGCGCGCCGCGCAGATCGGCCTCGCGCCGCCTCGCGGCCTGGGCCATCTTCTCCACCTTGGCGGGCTCGACCATGACGTCGGGCTCGATGCCCTTCGCCTGGATGGAGCGGCCGGACGGGGTGAAGTAGAGCGCGGTGGTCAGCCGGATGGCGCCACCGCTCTCCTTCACCGGCAGCACCGTCTGCACCGAGCCCTTGCCGAAGGACCGCGTGCCCAGCAGCACCGCACGGTGGTGGTCCTGCAAGGCGCCGGCGACGATCTCCGAGGCCGAGGCCGAGCCGCCATTGATCAACACCACCACGGGCATGCCGCGCACGAGGTCGTGGTTCGCCTGCGCCTCGTAGCGGCGGTTGTCCTGGTTGCGGCGGCCGCGGATCGAGACGATCTCGCCCTGGTCGAGAAAGTCGTTGGTGACGGTGACGGCCTGGTCGAGCAGCCCGCCCGGATTGTTGCGCAGTTCGAGCACGATGCCCGCGAGCTTGTCGCCGGCTTGGCTCCTCAGCGCCTTGACGGCGCTCTCAAGCGCGTTGCCCGTGCGCTCGCTGAAATTGGTGACCCGGATATAGCCGATGTCGTTGCCTTCCAGATGGTACTTGACCGGCTCGACCTTGATGTCGGCCCGCGTGAGCTTGACCTCGAAGGGGTCGACGCCCTCGCGCCGCACGGTCAGCTTGACCTGCGTGCCGACCGGGCCGCGCAATTTCTCGACCGCGTCGGACAGCGTCATGTCGGTGACGGGACTGTCGTCGATCGCCAGGATGAGGTCGGCGGGCTTGAGCCCGGCATGCGCCGCCGGCGTGTCGTCGATCGGCGAGATGATCTTGACCAGCCCGTTCTCCATGGTCACCTGCATGCCGAGCCCGCCGAACTCGCCGCGGGTCTGCACCATCATCTCCCGGTATTCCTTGGCGTCGAGATAGCTCGAATGCGGATCGAGCGAGCCCAGCATGCCCTTGATCGCGCCCTCGACCAGCTGCTTGTTGGTGACGGGCTCGACGTAATTGCCGCGGACCTGATCGAACACCTCGTTGAAGAGGCTCGTGGTCACGTCGCTGCGATCGGGCGCCGCGGTGACGGCGGTGGCAAGGGGAACGAGGGCGATGAGTGCGGCCGAGGCCGCTATTTTCAGGATGCGCATGGGATGCTCGTCAATGGCTGGGCACAGATTGGTACGAGGAGGGGGGGTCTGTCCACTTACATGAACGTCAGACTTCCCGGGCCCGCTTGGCCGCGTGCGGCGCCTACGCCCGGGGGATGCCCGGTGCCCTCCGGCATCAACCGACGGGATTGAAATCGTAGCTGCCGACCCCTTGCAGGATGGCGAATTTGCAGCGTCCGCCATCCTTGCCGCTGACGCGATGGGCACGCCGTGCCGGCACGACGCAGCGCTCGCCCGGCCGCAGCTCGAAGCGCTCGCGCGGCGCGCGGGTCTCGACCACCATCGGCCCCTCGAGGCAAATGACGTTGTCGGCCACGTTGCTGTGCCAGTGCCACGGCACCTCCTGCCCGGCGGCGAGCGTCAGGACCACCATGCGAAGCTCGGGCGTCGCCGCCACGATCTCGTGATCCTCCACGATATAGGGGCGGGAGGCCTCGTCGTGCGCTGCCACGGACACCTCCTCAGCATAACGGTTTCAGCCCAGCTTACCGCGTCCGGCGCGCCGCGCAAAGCCGCCGCTGCGCGCCGGGCTCCGCGGGATGATGCACGGATAGTCCACTCGGGAGCGCGGGTTGGTGATCGGCGCTAGCTCAACTGATGCACTTCCCGGGGGCGGGTAGTCCACTCGAG
>DASVOY010000252.1:0-2434 GCA_036383115.1 Allostellaceae bacterium | reverse complement strand
CGACAGAGTCGGCCGGTACTTCCCGCTGACCCTTGCCGTTGCCGTCCCGGACAGTGCTGCGCCGGCCAAGACCATGCTCGGCGCCGGCGCGTGGTTCGAGGATGTCGAGAAGCTCGCGCTCTCGGCGCTCGAGGACGACGCCGACCTCGATCGTCTCGACCAGGATGCGGAGGCGATCGGCGCGCCAGAAGGGGAGCCCGCCTGCACCCGCTATCGCTCGGAGCGCGCCGTGTCGGTCGCGCTCGAGGGCGAGGGCGCGCCCGCCGCCGCGGCGATGGACGGCGTGCTCGCGCTCCTCGCCGCGCGCTATTCGCTGTGGTGGACCAGCGGGTCGGAGCAGGTCAAGCCGGCGCTGGTGGTTGCCGAGGGACTGCCGCCCGTCGAGCGCTTTGCCGCGCTCCTCGACGGCAGATGGGAGCAGTGGGGATGGAAGACACGATAAGACGCTCGCTGGCGGCGACGCCCGCGCCGACACCCGGCTTCCGCTTTGCCTCGGCCGCCGTCACCCATGTCGGCAAGGTGCGCAAGGTCAACGAGGACGCCTATCTCGAGCGGCCTGATCTCGGCCTCTGGGCGGTCGCCGACGGCGTCGGCGGCGCCAGCGCGGGCGACCGCGCCAGCGGCCTCGTCGTCGAGGCGTTGGGCCGTGTGCGCCGGCCCGCCGCCGCCGCCGCGTTCCTGGGCGAGGTCTGCGACAAGCTGCAGCAGGTGAACGGCCAGCTCCAGCGCGAGGCGGCGCTCGGCGACGGGCGGCTGAGCGCCAGCACCGTCGTCGCCTTGCTCGTCTTCGGCCAGCATTTCGCCTGCGCCTGGGCGGGTGACAGCCGTCTCTACCTGTTGCGCGACTACCGCCTGCACCAGATCAGCCGCGACCACAGCGAGGTGCAGGAGCTGGTCGATCAGGGCGTGCTGACGGCGGAGCAGGCGCGCCATCATCCGCGCGCCAATGTCGTGAGCCGCGCCGTCGGCGCGCATGACAAGCTGGCGCTCGATATGGTGCAGGATCGCGTGCGCCGCGACGATGTGTTCCTGCTGTGCAGCGACGGCCTCACCAAGATGCTGGAGGATCGCGAGATCGCGGCGATGCTCGGCGACCGGCCGGTCGAGATGTCGGTCGAGATGCTGGTCGACGCGGCGCTGGAGCGCGGCGCGACCGACAATGTCACGGTGGTGGGCGTCCAGCTCCTCGCGACGGCGGCGGCCGAGAGCGATGAGTGAGGATCGCACCCGCGTCGCGGGGACCACGGACGGCGCCTCGGCAGAAGGCGACTCCACGCGCGTCGCCAACGTGTCGCCGGCGCCCGTCTCGCAGCCCCGGCCGCTCGACAGCGCGCAGGGCGAGTTCGGCGTCGCGCGGCGCGCGAGCCCGCCGCCGGTACAGGTCGGCGAGGTCCTCGGCCACACCTATCGCATCGAGGCCTTTCTCGCCAAGGGCGGCATGGGCGCGGTCTACCGCGCGCGGCATGTGGTGCTCGACAGCGAGCACGCCATCAAGATCATTCTCTCGGAGCTGTCGGAGGATCCGCAGGTGATCGCCCTCCTGAACCAGGAGGCGAAGACGCTCCGCACCGTCAAGAACGATGCGGTCGTCGAGTACCAGGGCCTCATGCTCGACGAGCATGGGCGGCGCTACCTGGTGATGGAATTCGTCGACGGGCCGTCGCTGGCGACCGTGCTCCGGGATCGCCGCTTCACGCCTGCCGAGGTCAGGACATTGCGCGACCGCCTCGCGCTCGGACTGGCTGCGGCGCATGAGAAGGGGATCTATCACCGCGACATCTCGCCCGACAACGTCATCCTGCCGGGTGGCCGCATCGAGAGCGCCAAGATCATCGATTTCGGCATCGCCAAATCGACCGCCACGGGGGAGAAGACGATCATTGGCGGCGACTTCGCCGGCAAATATTCCTACGCCTCGCCCGAGCAGGCCGGCATGCATGGCGGCAAGGTCGATGGCCGCTCCGACATCTACAGCCTCGGCCTCGTGCTGGCGAGCGCGGCGATCGGCCACGGCAGCAAGCTCGACATGGGCAATTCGCTGAGCTCGGTGTTCGAGGCACGGCAGAAAGTCCCGGACCTGTCGCAGCTGCCCGCCGAGCTCCGCAGCGAAGTCGCCGCCATGCTGCAGCCGAAGCCCGAACAGCGCCCGCAGACGATGCAGGAGGTGGTCGGCCTCGGTGTCAGACCGGCGCGTCCCGCCGCCGGTAGCGCTCGTTCGAAAGCGGCGGGCGCGCGGCAAGGCGCGAGCGCCCTCGTCGTCACCGTCGCCGCCGTGTCCTTCGCCGTGGTCGTGGCGTTGGGCGCGGGATATTTCCTGCTGTTCCCATCGAAGCCCTCGGGGGCGCCGATCGCCAGCGGGGCCACGCCAAGCCCTGGCAACATCGCTGCGCCGGCCGCGCCGAGCCCCTCCGCGGCCGAAACCGCTCCGGCATCC
>DASVOY010000251.1:0-1686 GCA_036383115.1 Allostellaceae bacterium | reverse complement strand
GCTGGTGCACGACACCGTGCTCGGCTCGGGCCTGTTGTCGAGCGACCTCGAGCTCAGCAATCTCGATTTCGGCACGATGAGCGCGCAGGAGGTGAAGCTCAAATTCGGCGTCAGCCGCAGCCTCATCGCCGGCATCAACGCCACGATCGACGGCAGCTTCGGCCGTGTCCTCGGCAGCCTCGAGCCGATCTTCGACGAGCAGCTCCGCCTGCGCCTCAACCGCGCGCTCGACGCGCATTGGGAGACCGGGCTCGAAGGCCATGTCGGCGCGCTCGGCAGCATCGGGCTGACTCAGCTCACCGAGCGCACCGGACTGATCTTCCTGCGCGCCCGCTACACGCTCTTCCCGTGGCGCGTCGAGGATGAGCAGCATCTCGTGCTCAAACTCTCGGCCGACAGCT
The DNA here is from genome assembly GCA_036383115.1 of Allostellaceae bacterium. Taxonomy (GTDB): domain Bacteria; phylum Pseudomonadota; class Alphaproteobacteria; order ATCC43930; family CGMCC-115725; genus DAHUYF01. The sequence goes on along the minus strand of DASVOY010000251.1, from coordinate 1,285 downwards.
GGCAAACCGTCGGCGTCGGATCAGGGCGGCGTGCCCGCGCCGATCTGCGCTACGAGTATCGCCGCGACGTCAACGTCCTGTCGATCGGCCTCAACACCGGCGCGTCCGACGGCGATCCGAGCCTCGTTCCCGTGCCCGCCTTCCGCATCGACGTGCGCGCGACTCGGCCGTTTTAGCTAGGAGCCTGCAGGCTCCTACAGCAGCGTCGGCGCGCGGTAGAGCACGCTGCCGTCGGCGCGTATCGTCGCATCGGGCGTGAGGCGCGCCGGCTCGATCTTGCCGGGCGCCAGAATGTGCTCGACCGGCAGGCCGGCGGCGATCACGTAGTCGGTGATGATGCGGCGGTGGCAGCGCCACCACACCGCCTCGGCGCACATCACCGCCGGCCGGTGGTCGCGCGCCGGGCGCAGCACGCCGGCATCGAGCGCGGCGCGGAACTCGGGCGTCTCGGCATAATCGGCATAGTTGGCGAAGGCTTCCTCGCGCCACAGCGTGTGCGGCGATGGCTGGCCGTCGCGCCGGCGGCCACGCCGCCCACCCAGCGCCGGCTCATGGCGATAGCCGATCCCGGCCGCGGCCAGCGTCGCCGCCAGCGCCTCGCCGTTGAAATGCGGATATCGGCGCGAGAACGGGAAGCGGCGGACATCGACGACGTAATCGACGCCCGCCTCCTTGAGCAGCGCGAGGAACTCCTCGGCGCTGCGCGTCGAATGGCCGATGGTGAAGACCGTCATGCACCCGCCCGCCCGACCGCGCCAGCCGGGCGCGGTCTCCTGCGGCAGAATGGGGCGCGAGAGCGGCCCGGCGCAACCCGGCGCTAGCCGGCGGCCCGCATCGGCGGCAACTCCGTCATAGCGGCCGTGTCGAGAGCGCCGACGAAGACGCCATAGGGCGGGAGCAAGGCGACATCGCCATCGATGAGCGCGGCGAAGCCGGCATCCTCGAGCATCGTCACGCCCGGGTATTGGGCGAGCGAGATGCGTGCCGCATGGGCGCTCGGATTGAAGACGAGGACGAGGCTCTCCACACGAGCGACGCGCGTGAATCCGAGCAGCGGCGCCGGCAGATCGAGCAGCGTCAGGTCGCCGTCGAGCAGCGCCGGATGCGCCTTGCGCCACGCCGTGAAGCCGCGCCACGCGTTGAGGGCGGAGCGTCGGTTCGCCTCTTGCGCCGAGACGCTCTGGGCGCGGTGGTCGGCCGGCACCGGCAGCCAGGGGCGGCCGGTGGTGAAGCCGGCATGCTCGGCATCGGCGCGCCACGGCAGCGGCGTGCGGCTGCCGTCGCG
>DASVOY010000250.1:0-3977 GCA_036383115.1 Allostellaceae bacterium | reverse complement strand
CTCGATTACCTCGATGAGGGCACGCTCTCCGCCGCCCTCGCCTCGCGCCATCCGCTGAAACATCCCTGATCGCCGCAGCCGCTATTTCGCCGACGTGATCGCGATGCGGTCGCCATGCGGCGTGCCGAGCCAATACGCGCTGCCGAGCTTGAGCGCGGTCGAGGCGGCGCCGAACTCGGGATGGCCGGGATCGCGCACGACCTCCTGCGCCGCCAGCGTCTTCGGATCGATGCGCATCACCGAGAACGGATTGTCGCAGCGCTTGTCGGTGTTGGGCGCGCATGTGAGGAGGTTCTGCACCGTATCGCGCTGGCCGGCGGCGTAGAGATAGCCGTCGTCGCCCCAGCGCAGATTGTCGGTGTGGAAGCCGGTCTTGATGACCGCCGGACGGCCGGTCCCGTCGACGCGCAGCCGCACCACGGTCTGGTCGCCCGAGCCGGCCACGAACAGCGCCTTGCCGTCGGCCGACGCCTCGATCCCGTTGTCGGCCGATATGGAATCGGCGGCGGGAACGGTGCGCCAGCCGGTCTTGGGCCGCCAGATGAGCACACCGCCCATCGGCTCGCCGGCCTCGATCTTGGCGAAGGCTTTCGGATCGCGCGGATCCATGAAGCTGGTCGCGGCGAACGCGCCGCCGGGCAGCGCCGCAACGCCGTTGCCGAAGACGCCCGCGGGATAGGCCGCGCAGCCCACCCAGGTCAGCCGTGGGCTCGCGCCGCGTGCGTCAAGCTGGAACACCTCGACGGATTCCCGTTCGCCGTGATGCACGACGTAAAGAGTGTCGCTCTGTCCGGGCGTGCGGCGAAGGCTCAAGCCGTGCGCCGAAAACCTCGCTTCGTCGGGTTTGCCCGGGCAGGTCGGATAGGCCCTGGCGTCCGGGCGATAGTCGACATGGCCGGGCAGCAGCACTTGGACCGTGTGGTCGTCGACGTTGACGAGATAGAGGTGCCCGTCCATCCGCTGCCCGTCGGCCAGCCCACCGGCAACGATCCACTTCGTGCCCGGCACGCGCACCATGTCCTCGACATTGATTAAGCCGGTCACGTAGGTCATCGCCGGTGCCGAGTCGGCCGCCATGGCCGCACCCGAACCCGCGATCGCTGCGGCAATCCCGATCCACACCTGCCTCAATCGCATTGCGTTCTCCCTCCAATGCCGTGATTCCGAGGAGCGCAGTGTCTTGCAGCTCGCCGGATCGAGGGCGCTCAGCTTGTCTCCGGCGGCAAACCAGACGTGCTGACCGTCATAGGTGACGCCATGCACGTGGTCGACGGCCGGAAAAGGTCCATACTCACGGAGGATTTCGGCCGCTGATCGTTTCATGGGTCCATCCTAGTCGCTCGGCAGTGGAGTGGAGAGTAATAAGGTCGTCGTGAATGCCGGCACGGGCGGGGTCATCCACCGGCGCGCCCGCGGCCAAAGGGCCGAACCCTTCCTGCCGCCGCAAGCGACAGCGCCACGAAGCAATCTCGCGCCCTGTGCCCTATTGCTGCGGGAGATTGCTTCGCTTCGCTCGCAATGAGAGCGCTGCGGTCTAGCTCACCAGCCGCGGCATTGGCGGCGGCTCCGACTCGATCAGCTCCGCGGCCTCGCCTTCGATGAGGCTGTCCTCCTGGCTGTGTACCGCATAGCTCGGCAAATTGCCGGGCAGCGGCTTGTTCGGCTGAACGCCGAGCTTCGCCAGGTTGCGCGCGCGCGGCAGGAGGCGCTGGTTCACCGACGCGGTCAGCTTTGCGAAGCTGTCCGCGGCGGACTTGATGCCGCGCCCGATCTGCGCGGCGTGGCCCAGCATCACCGCCGTGCCGTCGAGCAGCAGCTGCGTCGTCTCGACGATGCGCTGCTGGTTCTCGACCTGGCGCACGAAATTGATCTCGACCGAGGCGAGGGAGACGGCGCAGTGCAGCCCGGCCGGTCCGGCGGGAATGATCTGCGCGGTGCGCGCCTTGTGGATGAAGTCGGGGTCGGCGCGGTTCAGCTTCTCGAGCGCCGCCTCGTTCGGGAGATACATCACCGAGAGGATTCGCGCGATCTCGTCCTCGCGCCCGCCCTGCCGCCATGCGGCGAGGATGGCGCCGCGATAATCCTTCTCAGCGAGCGCGCGCAGGTGCTGGTTCATGGTGCGAGCGAGGTTGCGGTAGGCATCGGCCTCCTCCGCCGTGCCCTCGGCACGGGCGATATCCAGCAGGAACTTCGACGCCTTGCAGTCGATCACCAGCACGCTGTTGCCGGGCAGGAACACCACGGCGTCGGGGCGGAGCCGGCGGCCGGTCTCCTCGTCCTGCGTCGTCACCTGCAGCAGGAAGTCGCGGCCATGCTCGAGGCCGAAGGAGCGGAGCGTGTTGGCGAGTCCGATCTCCGCCACATGGCCGGCGCCGCCCGGGCTCGACAGCGCGCGCCACAGCGTGTCGAGCACCTGGCCCTTGTCCTGCACCTGGCCCGAGAGCTGCTGCACCGCCTTGGCGATCTCGTCGACCTGCTTGACGAGGTGCTCGCTCGCCTGGCGCACGCGCTCTTCGGCGTCCTTCTTCGACTCGGCGTTCTCGCGCTTGTGGTCCTCGAGGAGCTTCGAGGAGAGCTGCTGCGCCGTCGCCAGCACCGCCGCCTGCGCCGCCTGCAGGCTCTCCTCCTTGAGGCGCTCGAAATCGGCGACGCGCCGCTCGCCGTCGAGGAGCTGCTGGCGCGCCGCGGCCAGCTCGCGCTCCGCGGCGAGTCGCGCCGCCAACGCCCGGGCCAGCAATACCGCGAGCGCAACGGCGACGAGGAGCATGGCCAGGGTCAGGGCGGCAAGCGTCATCTCCATGCGCATCTCCTCGCGGGTGGCCGCCATCCTATCAGGACGCGAAGCCAACGGAAGCGTTTCCCGCAGGGTTGACGCGGCGCCCGCGACGGCATACCTAAAGCCCGGTTTCCGCAGCGATTCGGCACGATTACGGCATGGCTCTCCTTCCGATCATTACCGCTCCCGATCCCCGCCTTAAGGTCAAGGCAAAGCCCGTCGTGGCGGTGGACGACCAGGTCCGCCGGTTGATGGACGATATGCTGGAGACCATGTACGCGGCGCCCGGCATCGGCCTCGCCGCGCCGCAGGTGGGCGTGGCGCGCCGGGTCATCGTCGTCGACACCGCGCGCGAGGGCGAGCCGCCGCAGCCGATGAAGGTCGCCAACCCCGAGATACTGTGGCGGTCGGACGAGCTCGCGACCTACAGCGAGGGCTGCCTGTCGCTGCCCGAGCACTACGCCGATGTCGAGCGTCCCGCGCGCATCAAGCTACGCTATCTCGATTACCAGAACGAGATCCGCGAGATCGAGCTGGAGGGGCTGATCGCCACCTGCATCCAGCACGAGATGGACCATCTCGAAGGCATACTCTTCGTCGACCACATCTCGCCCTTGAAGCGCAACATCATCCTGCGCAAGCTCGCCAAGGCCAAGCGCCTCAAGGCGGCGGAGGCGGTGCCGGCCTAGTCGGCTTGCGTCAGGCGCGATTTCTGCCACATTCGTCGCGCTTTCCCGCTTATCCTTCGAGATGCGCCCTAGGGGGCGCTCATCAGGATGAGGCTCTTTGATTCGTCCTCGTCCTGAGGAGGCGCGACGCGCCGTCTCGAAGGACGAGTCGGGAGAGCGAACGGTCAGGACCGCATTGCACCGAAATGACCATGCTTCGCCTCGCCTTCATGGGCACGCCGGATTTCGCGGTGCCGAGCCTCCGGGCCCTGATCGCCGCGGGGCACGAAATCGCCGCCGTCTATAGCCAGCCGCCCCGGCCCGTCGGACGCGGCCAGCGCGCGCAGCCCTCGCCCGTGCACGCAGTGGCCGAGTCGGCGGGGCTATCCGTGCGTACGCCGGCGCGACTCGATGCCGAGGCCGCTGCGGCCTTCGCCGCCCTCGAACTCGATGCCGCCGTGGTGGCCGCCTACGGGCTGATCCTGCCGAAGCCGGTGCTCGCGGCTCCGCGATTGGGCTGCCTCAACATCCAT
>DASVOY010000249.1:0-6858 GCA_036383115.1 Allostellaceae bacterium | reverse complement strand
TCTTGTTGACGAAGCAGATGCGCGGCACGCCGTACTTGTCGGCCTGGCGCCACACCGTCTCCGATTGCGGCTCGACGCCGGCGACCGAATCGAACACCGTGACCGCGCCGTCGAGCACGCGCAGCGAGCGCTCGACCTCGATGGTGAAGTCGACGTGGCCCGGCGTGTCGATGATGTTGATGCGGTAGTCGCGCCAGAAGGCCGTGGTAGCGGCGGACGTGATGGTGATGCCGCGCTCCTGCTCCTGCTCCATCCAGTCCATGGTGGCGGTGCCCTCATGGACCTCGCCGATCTTGTAGGAGCGGCCGGTGTAATAGAGGATGCGCTCGGTCGTCGTCGTCTTGCCGGCATCGATGTGGGCCATGATGCCGATGTTGCGATAGCGATCGAGGGGTGTGGTACGTGACATGAGAACTCCGAGGGCGCCGGCTTACCAGCGATAATGTGAGAATGCCTTGTTCGCGTCCGCCATCCGGTGCGTGTCTTCGCGCTTCTTGACGGCGTTGCCGCGATTATTGGCGGCATCGAGCAGTTCCCCTGAGAGTCTTTCTTCCATGGTGTGTTCCGAGCGGTCGCGCGAGCTGCCGATGAGCCAGCGGATGGCGAGCGCCTGGCCGCGGTCGGAGCGCACCTCGACGGGCACTTGGTAGGTGGCGCCGCCGACGCGGCGCGAGCGCACCTCGACCGCCGGGCGCACGTTGTTGAGCGCGTCGTGGAACACGCGCAGCGGCTCCGCGCCGGAGCGCTTGGCGATGCGGTCGAAGGCGCCGTAGACGATGCGCTCGGCGACCGACTTCTTGCCCTGGTACATCAGGCAGTTCATGAACTTGGTGACGACGGGGTCGCCGAACTTGGCATCCGGCAGGACTTCCCGCTTGACCGCTGCGCGACGGCGCGACATGGCTCGCCCTTCTCCTTCCTACTTCGGCCGCTTGGCGCCGTACTTGGAGCGCCGCTGGCGGCGGTCCTTGACGCCTTGCGTGTCGAGGGTGCCGCGGATGATGTGATAGCGCACCCCAGGCAGATCCTTGACGCGGCCGCCGCGGATCAGCACCACCGAGTGCTCCTGCAGATTGTGGCCCTCGCCGGGGATGTAGCTCGTCACCTCGAAACCGTTGGTGAGGCGCACGCGCGCGACTTTGCGCAGCGCCGAGTTGGGCTTCTTCGGCGTCGTGGTGTAGACGCGGGTGCATACGCCGCGCTTCTGCGGCGACTGGGCCAGGGCCGGGACCTTGTTGCGCGCGACCTGCGGCCGGCGCGGCCGGTTGACCAGCTGATTAATCGTCGGCATGCCTGTTACGACCTCATCAAGCGCAATCGCCGCGCGACGTGCTTCCCGCACCGCCGACACGGCTCAATGGGAACTCCGGATAAGCACGCCGTCTTTCACGGCGCAGGCCATCAATCGAGACTACGGCTGCGTTTAGGATGGCTTCCTACCGCCAGCCCCCCGTCAGGGTGCGCGGATACTAGTGACGCGCCCCACCCCCGTCAAGCCGTATCGGCCGCAGCGGGAAGCGGGTGGCACAAGGAAGCGCGCACCTTCCGGGATGCCGCTCCAGAGCCGGAGCAGCCAGCCAGAAATGGCCATTACAGGCCCGTTTTGCAAGACTTTCCGGCAGGCCCTGCAGCCAAAAAAAGAGGGGCCGGACGGGCCGGCCCCTCTCAGTTCTCCTGTCGATGTGGCGCTCAGGCGATCTTCTGGCCCGCCGCCTCCTCCAACGCCGGGACCTTCTCGCCCTCCTGCGCGGCGAGGACCCGGTCGCGCTCGGCGGCGACCTGCCGCCAACGCGCCATGACGCTGCCGGTGCCGGCCGGGATGAGCCGGCCGACGATGACGTTCTCCTTGAGGCCGGAGAGCACGTCGACCCGGCCCGACACGGCCGCCTCCGTCAGAACTCGCGTGGTCTCCTGGAAGGAGGCCGCCGAGATGAAGGAGTTGGTCTGCAGGCTCGCCTTGGTGATGCCCTGCAGCACCGGATGCGCCGTCGCCGGTTTCATCTTCTCGGCCTCGACCTTGGCGTTCTCCTCGTCGAACTCCGAGCGGTCGATCTGCTCGCCGGCGAGGAAGGTGGTCTCGCCGGGATCCTCGATCTCCACCTTCTGCAGCATCTGGCGCACGATCACTTCGATGTGCTTGTCGTTGATACGCACGCCCTGCAGCCGATAGACCTCCTGGATCTCGTTGATGAGGTAGCTCGCCAGCGCCTCGACCCCGAGGATGCGCAGGATGTCGTGCGGCACGGGATTGCCGTCCATGAGCAGATCGCCCTGCTGGACGAAATCGCCCTCCTGCACGCTGATGTGCTTGCCCTTGGGGATGAGGTACTCGACCGGCTCCTTGCCCTCCTCGGCCGGGACCACGACGATGCGCCGCTTGGTCTTGTAGTCCTTGCCGAACTCGACCCGCCCGTCGATCTCGCTGATGATGGCGAAATCCTTGGGCCGCCGCGCCTCGAACAGCTCCGCGACACGCGGCAGACCGCCGGTGATATCGCGGGTCTTCGAGCTCTCGCGCGGGATGCGGGCAAGCACGTCGCCGGCCTTGACCTCGGCCCCGTTCTCGACCGAAAGGATGGCGTCCACCGACATGAAGTAGCGCGCCTCGAGGCCATTGGCCAAGGTGAGCACCTCGCCCTTCGGCGTCCTGAGCGTGATGCGCGGCTTCAGATCGTTGCCGCGCGGCTGCTGCTTCCAGTCGATGACGACCTTGGACGAGATGCCGGTCGCCTCGTCGACCACCTCGCGCATCGAGACGCCCTCGGCGAGGTCGACGTAATGGGCGATGCCATCCTTCTCGGTGATGATCGGGATGGTGTAGGGATCCCACTCCGCGAGCTTCTGCCCCTTGGTCACGGTCGCCCCTTCGTCCGCCAGCAGCTTGGCGCCGTAGGGAACGCGATGGCGTGCCTTCTCGCGGCCGGCCTCGTCGAGGAGCGCCAGCTCGCAGTTGCGGCCCATCACCACCGGCACGCCCGAGGAGTTGATCACCACGTTGCGGTTCTTGATCCGCACCTTGGCGTCGAACGCCGCCTCGATCGAGGACTGCTCGGCGCCGCGCTGCACCGCACCGCCGATGTGGAAGGTGCGCATGGTGAGCTGGGTTCCGGGCTCGCCGATCGACTGCGCGGCAATGACGCCCACCGCCTCGCCGATGTTGACCATGGTGCCGCGTGCGAGGTCGCGGCCATAGCACTTGCCGCAGAGCCCGACGCGGGTCTCGCAGGTCAGCACCGAGCGGATGATGACGCTGTCGATGCCGGAGCGGTCGATGCGCTCGACCACCTCCTCATCGAGCAGCTCGCCTGCGCGGACCAGCAGTTCGCCGTTCAACGGATCGATCACGTCGATCGCCGCGCTGCGGCCGAGGATGCGGTCGGCGAGCGGCGCGATCACCTCGCCGCCGTCGACGACGGCGCGCATGGTGAGGCCCTTGGTCGTGCCGCAATCGACCTCGGTGATGATGGCGTCCTGCGCCACGTCGACGAGACGGCGGGTGAGATAGCCCGAGTTCGCCGTCTTGAGCGCGGTGTCGGCGAGGCCCTTGCGCGCGCCATGCGTCGAGTTGAAGTACTCGAGCACGGTCAGGCCTTCCTTGAAGTTCGAGATGATCGGCGTCTCGATGATCTCGCCCGAGGGCTTGGCCATGAGGCCGCGCATGCCGGCGAGCTGCTTGATCTGCGCCGCCGAGCCGCGGGCGCCGGAATCGGCCATCATCCAGACGGAGTTGATGGGCTCGCCCGGCTTCGCCGAGCGGATGACCTTCATCATCTCCTCGGCGACCTTCTCGGTGCAGCTCGACCAGACGTCGACCACCTTGTTGTACTTCTCGCCCTGGGTGATGAGGCCGTCCAGGTACTGCTGCTCGTACTCCTTCACCTTGTCGCGGGCGGTGGTGACCAGCTTCTCCTTGGCATGCGGGACGATGAGATCGTCCTTGCCGAAGGAGATGCCGGCCTTGCAGGCCTGCTGGAAGCCGATCGCCATGAGGCGGTCGCAGAAGATGACCGTCTCCTTCTGGCCGCAATGGCGGTAGACCTGGTCGATGACGTTGCTGATCTCCTTCTTGGTCAGCAGCCGGTTGATCAGCTCGAAGCCGATGTTGCGGTTCTGCGGCAGGATCTCGGCCAGCATCATGCGGCCGGGCGTCGTCACCACGTTGCGCACGACCGGCTGGCCGGCGCTATCAACCGTCCGGAGTCGCGAGCGGATGCGCGTGTGCAGCGACACCACCTTGGCCTCGAGCGCGCGCTCGATCTCGCCGATATTGTCGAAATAGGGCACGCGGTGGAAGGTGACGCCCGACTTCTTGCGCAGCTGGTCGAAATTGGCGATCCGGCCAGACTTCATCGGCTCGGCCGGGTCGCTCGCATCGAACAGCAGCACCTGATGGGACTCGACCGCCTGCTTGAGCTGCGCCGCGTCCTTGATGTGGACCTCGGGCCCCAGGGAATCCGGCCGCTCGATCGTGATGTAATAGAGGCCCAGGATGATGTCCTGCGACGGCACGATGATCGGCTTGCCATTGGCCGGCGACAGGATGTTGTTGGTCGACATCATCAGTACGCGGGCTTCGAGCTGCGCCTCGAGCGAGAGCGGCACGTGCACGGCCATCTGGTCGCCGTCGAAGTCGGCGTTGAAGGCGGTGCAGACCAGCGGATGAAGCTGGATGGCCTTGCCCTCGATCAAGGTCGGCTCGAAGGCCTGGATGCCGAGCCGATGCAACGTCGGCGCGCGGTTCAGCAGCACGGGATGCTCGCGGATGACCTCCTCGAGGATGTCCCACACCTCCGGCCGCTCCTTCTCCACCATGCGCGTCGCCGCCTTGATGGTGCTGGCGAGGCCGTAGAGCTCCAGCTTCGAGTAGATGAAGGGCTTGAACAGCTCGAGCGCCATCTTCTTCGGCAAGCCGCATTGATGGAGCTTGAGCTCGGGGCCGACGACGATCACCGAGCGGCCGGAATAGTCGACGCGCTTGCCGAGCAGGTTCTGGCGGAAGCGGCCCTGCTTGCCCTTGAGCATGTCGGACAAGGATTTGAGCGGCCGCTTGTTGGCGCCAGTGATGATGCGCCCGCGCCGCCCGTTGTCGAAGAGCGCGTCCACCGCCTCCTGCAGCATGCGCTTCTCGTTGCGCACGATGATGTCGGGCGCGCGCAGCTCGATGAGCCGCTTCAGGCGGTTGTTGCGATTGATGACGCGCCGGTAGAGGTCGTTGAGGTCGGATGTGGCGAAGCGGCCGCCGTCGAGCGGCACCAGCGGGCGCAGCTCGGGTGGGATCACCGGGACGACCTCGAGGATCATCCATTCGGGCCGGCTGTTCGACGCGATGAACGCCTCGACCAGCTTCAGGCGCTTCACCAGCTTCTTGCGCCGCGCCTCCGACGTGGTCTCGCGCAGCTCCGTGCGCAGCCGCTCGCGCTCGCCATCGTCGCCCTCGAGCTTGATGGCGGAGAGCATCTTCTGCAGCGCCTCGGCGCCGATCGACGCGGTGAAGGCCTCCTCGCCGAACTCCTCCTGCGCCTTGACGTACTCCTCCTCGTTGAGGAGCTGGCGCAGCTTCAACGGCGTCAGGCCCGGCTCGATCACGACATAGCTCTCGAAATAGAGGATCTTCTCGAGATCCTTGAGCGTCATGTCGAGGAGCAGGCCGATGCGGCTCGGCAGCGACTTCAGGAACCAGATATGCGCCACCGGCGAGGCGAGCTCGATATGGCCCATGCGGTCGCGGCGCACTTTGGACAGGGTCACCTCGACGCCGCACTTCTCGCAGATGATGCCGCGGTACTTCATGCGCTTGTACTTGCCGCACAAGCACTCGTAATCCTTGATCGGGCCGAAGATGCGGGCGCAGAACAGCCCGTCCCGCTCCGGCTTGAAGGTGCGGTAGTTGATCGTCTCGGGTTTCTTGATCTCGCCGTAGGACCACGAGCGGATCCGCTCGGGGCTGGCGATCGAGATCTTGATCTGGTCGAAGCTTTGCGGCCCCGTGACCTGCCCGAAGATGTTCATCAACTCGTTCATGAACGATCCCTTCCTGGGTAACCTGTGGTAGCGAAGGGAGCGCCACCGGCGCTCCCCGCCTCCGTGTCAATCAATAGCTGCGCTGCTCGAGCTCGACGTTGAGGCCAAGCGAACGGAGCTCCTTCACCAGCACGTTGAAGGACTCCGGAATGCCCGCCTCGAAATTGTCGTCGCCGCGCACGATCGCCTCGTAGACCTTGGTACGGCCCGAGACGTCGTCGGACTTGACCGTGAGCATCTCCTGTAGCGTGTAGGCGGCGCCGTAGGCCTCGAGCGCCCACACCTCCATCTCGCCGAAGCGCTGGCCGCCGAACTGCGCCTTGCCGCCCAGCGGCTGCTGGGTGACGAGGCTGTAGGGACCGATAGAGCGTGCGTGGATCTTGTCGTCGACGAGGTGGTGCAGCTTCAGCATATATATGTATCCGACCGTGACTTTGCGATCGAATGCCTCGCCGGTGCGCCCGTCGACCAGCGTGACCTGGCCCGAGGTGTCGAGGCCGGCCTGCGTCAGCATGCCGACGATATCCTCCTCGCGCGCGCCGTCGAAGACGGGGCTCGCCACCGGCACGCCGTGGCGCAGGTTCTCGCCGAGCTCCATCACCTCGTTGTCCTCGAGCTGCTTGATGTCGGCCTGGTCGGTCCGGTCGGTGTAGACGCCGTTGAGGAACCTGCGCAGGTCGGCAGCCTTGCCGCCGTTGCGTCTGACCTTATCGACGATCTCGCCGATCTGGCGGCCGAGCCCGGCCGAGGCCCATCCGAGATGGGTCTCGAGGATCTGGCCGACATTCATGCGCGACGGCACGCCCAGCGGGTTCAGCACGATGTCGACCGGCGTGC
>DASVOY010000248.1:0-2197 GCA_036383115.1 Allostellaceae bacterium | reverse complement strand
AAAGAAGGCTATGCCATTTTGCAATGCAACAAAAGTACATTGCGCCCGCTCACAGCGCGATCATGACAGTTTGCCGCAGTTTTGGGCAGAGTCCCGGTCAGGCTTGGCCTTCCGGAACAAGCGATGAATTAGGCGAAATTTTCCTTCAGCGGGCCGCGCCCCTCATTGTGCAGCGCAGCAGAGCGTGTGATTATTGCTGATACGAGCGTTAGACATCTTGGCGCGGCCACCACAGGCCGGGACGGAGCGAGCAGAGTGACATGAGCGACCGCGAGAACCAGGCGCAACGCGACGAGCCGTGGCTCATCCGGACATATTCCGGCCATTCCTCGGCGGCGGCCTCGAACGCGCTTTACCGCACCAACCTGCAGCGCGGCCAGACCGGCCTCTCCGTCGCCTTCGACCTGCCGACGCAGACGGGCTACGACAGCGACCATCCCCTGGCGCGCGGCGAGGTCGGCAAGGTCGGCGTGCCGGTCGCGCATCTCGGCGACATGCGGGCGCTGTTCGAGGGCATTCCGCTGCAGCGGATGAACACCTCGATGACGATCAACGCCACCGCGCCGTGGCTGCTCGCGCTCTACATCGCCGCCGCCGAGTCGCAGGGCGCGGCGCGGCGCGCGCTTGCCGGCACGACGCAGAACGACGTCATCAAGGAGTACCTCTCGCGCGGCACCTACATCTTCCCGCCGGCGCCCAGCCTCAAGCTCACGGCCGACGTCATCGCCTTCACCTATCGCGAGCTGCCGAAGTGGAACCCGATGAATGTCTGCTCCTACCATCTGCAGGAGGCGGGAGCGACGCCGGTGCAGGAGGTGGCCTACGCGCTCGCCACAGCCGAGGCGGTGCTCGATGCGGTGCGCCGATCGGGCCAAGTGCCGGATGCCGATCTGTCGCAGGTGGTCGGACGGATGAGCTTCTTCGTCAATGCCGGCATCCGCTTCATCACCGAGATGTGCAAGATGCGCGCCTTCGCCGAGCTGTGGGACGAGCTGACGCGCGAGCGCTACGGCGTCACCGAGGAGAAATACCGCCGCTTCCGCTACGGCGTACAGGTGAACTCGCTGGGGCTCACCGAGCAGCAGCCGGAGAACAACGTCTATCGCATCCTCATCGAGATGCTGGCGGTGGTGCTGTCGAAGAAGGCGCGGGCGCGCGCCGTGCAACTCCCCGCCTGGAACGAGGCGCTGGGCTTGCCGCGGCCCTGGGACCAGCAATGGAGCCTGCGGCTGCAGCAGATCGTCGCCTACGAGACCGACCTCCTGGACTATGGCGACATCTTCGACGGCGCGCCCGAGATCGAGCGCAAGGTCGCGGCGCTCAAAGGCGAGATTCTCGCCGAGCTCGAGCGCGTGCGCCGGCTGGGCGGCGCCGTCGCCGCGGTCGAGAGCGGCTACATGAAGCAGCGTCTCGTCGAAGCGAATGCGCGCCGGCTCGCCGCGATCGAGCGCGGCAACCAGGTGGTCGTCGGCGCCAACCGCTACACCGAGAGCGCGCCCTCGCCGCTCCTCGCCGGCAACGACGCGGGTTACCTGGTGCCCGATGCTGCAGCCGAGCAGGAGCAGGTCAAGCAGCTCGCCGCCTGGCGCGCTGCGCGCGACGGCGCCGCGGCGGCAACGGCACTCGCCGAGCTCAGGCGCGCCGCATCCGAGGGGCGCAACGTCATGCCCGCCTCGATCGACTGCGCGCGGGCCGGCGCGACCACCGGCGAATGGGCGCAGGCCCTGCGCGAGGTGTTCGGCGAGTACCGCGCGCCCACCGGCATCGCGCAAGCCGTCGCCTCGCGCGGTGCGGGCGACCTGGCGCAGCTCCGCGCCCGGGTGACGGAGGTCTCCGGCCGCCTGGGACGCCGGCTCAAGTTCCTCGTCGGCAAGCCCGGCCTCGACGGCCATTCGAACGGGGCCGAGCAGGTGGCGCTGAAGGCACGCGACGCCGGGTTCGAGGTGGTCTATGAGGGCATCCGCCTGACCCCGGCGCAGATCGTCAACGCCGCGCTCGAGGAAGGCGTGCATGTGGTCGGGCTCTCCGTCCTGTCGGGAAGCCATGTGCCGCTGGTCGGGGAGATCCTGAGCGGGCTTCGGGCGCAGGGGCTTGGCCATGTGCCGGTGGTGGTCGGCGGCATCATCCCGCCCGACGACGAGGCGGCGCTGAAGCGCGCCGGCGTGGCGCGCGTCTACACGCCCAAGGACTATGACCT
>DASVOY010000247.1:0-3120 GCA_036383115.1 Allostellaceae bacterium | reverse complement strand
GCTGCGCGCCGGCTTCGCGCTGATCCCGGCGGTCGCGCTCAACCACCCGACCAAGAAGTGGGCGGCGGGGCTGGCGCTCCTGATCACGTTCCTCTATCTGCTGCTGTCCGGCGCCTCGGTGCCGTCGCGCCGTGCCTTCGTCATGACCGGGCTGGTGCTGCTTGGCGTGTTGGTCGACCGGCTGAGCCTCTCGGCGCGAGCCATCGCCTATGCCGCGCTGGCGGTCCTGCTGCTGACGCCGGAAAGCGCGGCGGGGCCGAGCTTCCAGATGTCGTTCTCGGCGGTGGCGGGCCTGATCGCCTTCTACGAGGCCATGCGTGAGCGGATCGGGCAATGGCATTCGCATGCCGGCAGGCTGCGCCGCGCCGGGCTCTACGTCCTCGGCATCGCCTTCACCACCGTGATCACGACGGTGGCGACCATGCCCTTCACCATCTATCACTTCAACCGTTTCCCGCTTTATTCGGTGGCGGCGAATGCGATGGCAGTGCCGATCACGGGGTTCTGGATCATGCCCTGGGCGCTCGTCGCCTGCCTGCTCATGCCCTTCGGCGCCGAGGCGCCGGCGCTCGCGGCCATGGGCTGGGGCATCGAGGCGGTCGCCGGCATTGCCGAGGGCGTGACGTCCTGGCCCGGTGCCGTGCTGACCGTGCCGAGCATGCCCGCGGCGGGGCTGATCCTGCTCAGCCTCGGCGGCTTGTGGCTCTGCATCTGGACGCGAGCGTGGCGGTGGTTCGGGCTCGCGCCGATCGCCGCGGGCTATCTGACGCTGCTCTTCGTCCGCCCGCCGGACATCCTGGTCTCGGGCGATGCCGGCCTTGTCGCCGCACGCGCCGCCGATGGCAGCTATCTCCTGTCGACGGCGCACGGCACCAAGCTCACCGAGGAGACCTGGACGCGCCGCGCCGCGGCCGAGGCCGGGCCGGCCTGGCCCCAAGCCGGCGAGAGCGCCGATGGCCGCCTCTCCTGCGACGCGTTGGGCTGCCTCTATCGCGCGCGCGGCCGGACCGTAGCCCTGATCCGCGACGGCGCGGCGCTAGCCGAGGACTGCCGCGGCGTCGACCTCGTGGTGAGCCCGGTAGCGGCGCACCGCATCTGCCGCGGCCCGCTGGTCATCGACCGCATCGACGCATGGAAGAGGGGCGGCCACGCGGTGTGGCTCGACGAGGACGGCATCCGCATCGACACGGTGGGCGAGTGGCGCGGCCTGCGCCCCTGGGCACCGCTGCCCGCGCCGCGTGGCGCGCAATAGCAGCGGCCGCCGTCGACCGACCTTCTGAGGACTCCTTCGGCGGTCGGCTCAGTAGCGCCGCATCAGTCCGATGAGGCGGCCCTGAACCTTGACGCGGTCGGGGCCGAAGATGCGGGTCTCGTAATCCTTGTTGGCGGGCTCGAGCGCGATCGAATCGCCGCGCCGGCGCAGCCGCTTCAAGGTGACCTCGTTGCTGTCAACGAGCGCGACGACGATCTGGCCGCTATCCGCGGTGTCGCAGCGCTGGATCAGCACGGTGTCGCCGTCGAGGATGCCGGCGTCGACCATGCTGTCGCCGGCCACCTCGAGCGCATAATGCTCGCCGCTGCCGAGCAGGCCCGAGGGTACGCCGATGCTGTTGCTCTGGTCGCGCAGCGCCTCGATCGGCGTGCCGGCGGCGATGCGACCATAGAGCGGCAACTGCACCGTCTCGCCGTCGCCGGTGCTGCTGGCGCCGGGGAGCGCCGCCTTGAAGTCGCCGCGGATCACCGTCGGCGAGAAGCGGCTGCGCTCGCTGCCGGCGGCACGGCCGCGCGCCCCGATGACCGCGGTGTCCTCGGGCAGGCGCACCACCTCGAGGGCGCGCGCGCGGTGCGGCAGGCGGCGGATGAAGCCGCGTTCCTCGAGCCCGCTGATGAGACGGTGGATGCCCGATTTGGACTTGAGGCCGAGCGCCTCCTTCATCTCCTCGAAGGACGGCGAGACCCCACCGTCCGATAGCCGACGGTTGATGAAAACCAGCAATTCATACTGTTTTCGCGTCAGCATCGACGATTCTCCACAGTCGCACATAGGGAGGAGGCGCTTGGAACAAAACCAAAACCCTGTGGATGTTCTAGTTTGGTTCGCAAGCACCGTCAAGCGCCAATTGCGATGCCATCGCGCCGGTTTATAAACGCCCGATTTGGCTGTCGAGGAGGATGATCTCGACGCTCTCGCCGGCGGCTGCGGCGGGCGCGTTCGGTTGGCGCACCACCAGGCAATCGGAGCGCGCCAGGAGCGACATCATCGAGCTGTCCTGCTTGGCGAAGGGGCGCGCCTCGAGCGTCCCGTTGGCGGCGCGCGAGAGGGTGGCGCGGAGATAGTCCTGGCGCCGGTCATTGGCGGGGAGCGGCACGGCGAGCCGTGCCTGCGCCGGCGCCGCCTCCGCTCCAACGACACCCAGCAGCCGCTCGATCGCCGGCTTGAGGAAGAGCAGGGCGCAGACGAGGCTCGACACCGGGTTGCCCGGCAACCCCATCATCGGCGTGTCGCGGTAGCGGCCGACCATCAGCGGTTTGCCCGGCCGCATGGCGATCTTCCAGAAATCGAGGGTGAGCCCGCTCGCCTGGAGCGCGTCGCGCACGAGGTCGTGCTCGCCGACCGACGCGCCTCCGGTGGTGACCAGGAAGTCGGCGCCGGCAGCCCCTGCGGCGATGCGCTGGAGTGCGGAGCTGTCGTCGGGAGCGATCGGGAGATGGACGGCGATGCCGCCGCACTGGGCGACGAGCGCGGCAAGGGCGAGGCCGTTGGAGCTGACGATCTGGCTGGGGCCGACGGGATCGCCGGGCATCACTACCTCGTCGCCGGTCGGGAGGATGGCAATGCGCGGCTGTCGCCGTACCAGGAGCCAGGGCCGGTTCATCGCCGCGGCGAGCCCGATGTCGCGCGCGGTGAGGAGCCGCCCGGCGCGCAGGCCGACATCGCCCTCGCGGAAATCGAGCCCGGCCGGGCGGACGTAATGGCCCTGGGGCGCCGCCTCGCGCACTTTAACGATGTTGCCGTCGCGCTCGGTGTCCTCCTGGATGACGATGGCGTCGGCGCCGGCCGGAACGGGCGCGCCGGTGAAGATGCGCACGGCCTCGCCGCGCCCGACCTTGCCCGCGAAG
>DASVOY010000246.1:0-2277 GCA_036383115.1 Allostellaceae bacterium | reverse complement strand
TCATCGGCGTACCCGCCGCCCTCCAGCGCTTGTTCGCGGGCGAGCACGGATGAAGCGAACGGCCGCCGAGTTCAAGACGAGCGGAAGGAAGCGAGCAACGCCGTACGAACGGAGACCGACCTCCTGGCTGGAGCGGCGCGGACGGTTTCGATAGGCTGGCAGGCCCAAAGGGAAGGGAGCTCCTGGTGACAGCATCTTCATCGCTCGACCGCTTCTTCGCGCCCGCCACCATCGCCGTCATCGGCGCTTCCCCCGACAAGACCAAGATCCGCGGCCGCCTGCTGCACGCCCTGCGCGAGAACGGCTATGACGGGCGGCTCTATCCGGTCAATCCGAGCTACCGCGAGATCGACGGGCTGCCGTGCTTTCCCTCGCTCGCCGCCATCGGCGCGCCGGTCGATCTGGCGCTCGTCGCCATTCCCGCCGAGACCGTGCTGGCGTCGCTGGAGGAATGCGCGGCAGCGCGTGTCGGCCATGCCGTCATCATCTCCTCCGGCTTCGCCGAGCAGGGCGGCGCGCAAACACGGCTCCAGGACGAGATCGCTGCACTGGCGCGGCGCACCGGCATGCGCATCTCCGGCCCCAACGGCGAGGGCTTCCACAACGAGCTCAAGCACGTCGCCGCCACCTTCAGCCCGGCGGTCGATCGCAAGCCGGGCGAGGAGCCGCTCGAGGCCTCGGCGCGCCGCATCGGCATCGTCGCCCAGAGCGGCGGCATGGGCTTTGCGCTCTACAACCGCGGCCGCGCCATGGGCCTGAGCTTCAGCTACGTCGCCACCACCGGCAACGAGGCCGACCTGACGGCGAGCGATTTCTTCGCCTACATGGCGCAGGACCCGGCGACGGCGGCGATCATGCTGTTCCTCGAGAGCGTGCGCGACCCGGAGGCCTTCCACGCCGCTGCTGCCGCGGCGGCGGAGCACGGCAAGCCGGTGGTCGTGGTCAAGATCGGGCACTCTCCCGCTGGCGAGCGCGCGGCCCAATCGCATACCGCCAGCATGGCGGGATGGAATGCCGCCTACGACGCGGCCTTCAGGCGGCACGGCATCGTCCGGGCGGGCGACCCGGACGAGGCGGTCGCCATCGCCGCGGCCTTCGCCTCGGCGCCGCCGGCGCGGGGCGACCGCGTCGCGGTGGTGACCGCGTCGGGCGGCGCCGGCGGCTGGGCGGCTGATTCCCTGGCCGCTGCGGGATTGTCGCTGCCCGAGCTCTCCCCCGCGCTGCAGCGCGAGATCCAGGGCTTCATTCCCGCCTACGGCTCGGCGCGCAATCCCGTCGACATCACGGCACAGGCCGTCCACAGCGGCGGCCTTGTGCGCGCCATCGAGTTGTTGAGCGCATCGCCGGAGGTCGACGCCATCGTCGCCGTCGTGTCGCTGGCGAGCGAGACGCGCATGACGTTCGACATCGCCGCGCTCAAGGCCATCGTCGCGCAGCAGGCGAAGCCCGTGCTGTTCTGGAGCTACACGCTGCCCTCGAGCCTCGGCCGCAAGGCGCTCGCGGCGGCGGGGCTGCCCATCCACACCGACCTCGCCGCGCTGGCCGCGGCGGTTCGCGCGCTGGTGCGGCGCGGGCGCTACAAGCCAGCCGCCGTGCCTCAGTCGGCGGCAAGCTCGGCGGCGATCCGAGAGTGGCTTGAGGCTGTCCGCGGCGGGCTGTCCGAATACGATGCCAAGGAGCTGCTGGCGCGCGCCGGCATGCCCATGCCGCCGCATCGGCTGGTCGCGAGCGCCGCCGAGCTCGATGCCGCGGCGGCGGCTCTGGGCTTCCCGCTCGCGCTCAAGATCCAGTCGCCCGACATCCCGCACAAGACCGAGATCGGCGGCGTGCGCCTCGGGATCCGCGACGCCGCCTCGCTCCGCCAGGCCTATGACGCCGTGATCGATGCCGCGCGCCGCGGCCGGCCCGAGGCGCGGCTGCAAGGCGTGCTGCTGCAGCCGATGGCGCGGCCGGGCGTGGAGGTCATCCTGGGCACGATCCGCGACCCCGTGTTCGGGCCGCTCGTCATGGTGGGGGCCGGCGGGGTGATGACCGAGCTCTTCAAGGACGTGACCTATCGCCTGGCGCCGGTCGATGGCGAGACCGCGCGCGAGATGCTGGGCGAACTGCGCGTCGCCAGGCTGCTTGAGGGGTTCCGCGGCGCGGCGCGCGCCGATGTCGATGCCGTCGTGGCGCTGCTGGTGCGGCTCTCCGCCTTTGCCGCCGCCCATCGCGACCGCGTGCATGAGGTGGAGCTCAATCCGGTGCTCGTGCATGAGGTGGGTGGAGGCTGCACCA
>DASVOY010000245.1:0-2050 GCA_036383115.1 Allostellaceae bacterium | reverse complement strand
TCGACGTCGAGCCCGGCATCCGCGTACCAGCCTTTCGCCTTCGCGTAATAGTAGGGCGCGTGATCGCCCCCCGCCACCCAGTTGAGGATGAAGCTGACCTTCTCGGCGGCCTGGGCCGAGCCCGCGAATCCCAGAAGAGCGAGCGCGACGGCGGCGAGCCCGGCTAGACGCCTCATCATGCGAAATCCTCCTGCAGCCGGCCGAGCAAGCGGGGCACGCGCAGCCTCGGTATGCTTGTCGGCGACCGGATATTTTTGTAACTGATTGGTCACTTGCGCGACGATAAGGATGGGCATGAACCCTGTCAACACGAGGGCGGCCCGGCGGCGCCCGGCGACCGCGCGCAAACGCCATCCCGTCGCGACGCGCCGCAACATCCTCGGTGCCGCCATCGCCGAGTTCGCCGCAAAGGGCTTGGCCGGCGGCCGGGTCGACGAGATCGCGCGCCGGGCGCATGTCAGCAAGCGCATGCTCTATCATTATTTCGGCAACAAGGACGCGCTCTGGCTGGCGGTGCTGGAGGACACCTACGGCAACATTCGCGGCGAGGAGCGCCGCCTCGATGTCGGCCGGCTGCCGCCGCGCGAGGGGATGCGCCGGCTGGTGGAGTTCAGCGTCCGCTATTGCCAGGACAACCCGGAATTCGTCTCGCTCCTCATCGGCGAGAACCTAAACCGCGCGAGGCATCTGCGCCGCTCGGCCAAGATGCGCGACCTCCACATCTCGCTGCTCGAGGTCATCGCCGATCTGCTCGATCGCGGCGCACGCGCCGGCGTCTTCCGCGCCGGCATCGACCCGGCCAGGCTCTACATCACCATCGCCTCGCTCGGCTTCTTCTACTTCTCCAACGTTCACACCTTGTCGGTGATCTTCGGGCGCGATCTGAACGCACCCGCGGCGCGCCGACAGCACCTGAGCCACGCCGTCGATGTGGTGCTGGGATTTCTGCGTCCGTGACGGCGGTCGCCGGTTGACAGCGTCGCGATGGGGCGGAAATGTCACCACCTGGTTACTTCTGAGGGAAGCGCGGATATGGGAGCCACTCTGGCGGACTGGCCGGCCGCTGTGCGAGAGACGCTGCGGCGGGGCACGGTGATCCCAGCGCATCTGCTGGCGCTCGACAATGGGCGCCGGCTCGATACGCGGCGCCAGCGCGCGCTCAGCCGCTACTACATCGACGCGGGCGCCGGCGGGCTCGCTGTCGGCGTCCACGCCACGCAATTCGCCATCCGCGAGGCCGGGCTCTATGAGCCGGTGCTGCGGCTCGCCGCCGACACGGTGGCCGACTTGGCGAAGCGGGAGCTGCTGCTGATCGCCGGCCTCGCCGGCAAGACGGCGCAGGCGCGGCGCGAGGCCGAGACCGCCGCAGGCCTCGGCTATCGCGCTGGGCTGTTGAGCCTCGGCGCCATGAAGGGGGCGAGCGAGGACGAGCTGATCGCTCACTGCCGCGCGGTTGCCAAGGCGATTCCGCTGGTCGGCTTCTATCTCCAGCCGGCGGTCGGCGGCATTCCGCTCTCCGCCGGGTTCTGGCGCCGCTTCGCCGAGATCGAGGAGGTGGTGGCGATCAAGATCGCGCCCTTCAACCGCTACCGCACGCTCGACGTGATTCAGGGCGTCGTCGCGGCCCGGGCGGAGAGCCGCATCACGCTCTACACCGGCAATGACGACAGCATCGTGCACGACCTCGTCACCCCCTACGCGCTGCCGCGCGACGGCGGCGAGGTGACGGTGCGGATCGCCGGCGGACTCCTCGGCCATTGGAGCGTCTGGACCAGGCGCGCGGTGGAGCTGCTCGCCCGCGTGCACGCGGCGGTCGCCGCGGGCCGCATCGATGCCGGTCTGCTGTCGCTCGCCGGCAAGATCACCGACTGCAACGCCGCGCTCTTCGACGTGGCGCATGATTTCCGCGGCTGCATTGCCGGCTGCCACGAGGTGCTGCGCCGCCAGGGCCTCTTCGCCGGCATCTGGTGCCTCGACCCGGAGGAGGGGCTGAGCCCGGGCCAGGCCGAGGCGCTCGACCGCGTGACGCAGGCCTCTCCGGAGCTCACCG
>DASVOY010000244.1:0-3107 GCA_036383115.1 Allostellaceae bacterium | reverse complement strand
GTTCGCGGCGGTGGTCTCGCGCGCCTGCGGCAGGCGCTTGGCAAAGGCGTCCTCGCCCCGATGCAGAGCGCGTGCCAGGGCATAAGCCGCCCCGTCGTCGAGCGCCGGCCGCGCCAGGATGAAGCTCCACGAGCCGACCGACGCGATCGCCGACTCCTGACCGGGATAGCTGCCGGCGGGGATCGTCATCGGCTTGAGGAAGGAATGCTTGGCGCGGATGCGGGCGGATTCCTCTGCCGTCGGCGCGATGAAGCGAGCGCCGGCCGGTCCCTGTGCGACGGCGGTGAAGCCGGGCCAGCCGATGCCGCCGCCCCACAGCGCCGCGACGCGCCCGTCCATCACCATCGCCGGCCCGTCGCCGGCGCGGTCGAGATAGACGGCCTCGAAGTCCTTCTCCTGGTCGAGTCCGACGCCGTCGAGCACGTAGCGCGCCAGGATCACGAGGCCAGAACCCTTCGCGCCGAATGCCACCTTCTTGCCGCGGAGATCGCCCATGCTGCGATCGGGGCTGTCGGCCCGCACCACGAACATGCCCGGCGTCGAATACATCGCGGCGATGATCTTGAGGTTCGCCGGCGGGCGGCCGATGCCGGCGAGCGCTTCATGGGCGACCTCGCCCTGCACCAGCGCAATGTCGAGCTTGCTCTCCTCCAGGAGCGGCACGTTCTCGGTGCTGCCCTTGGTGTTGCGCGGCGTGACCGTGATTGAGGGATCGGCTTCGTGCACCGTCTCGACCAGCGCGGCGCCGTATAGCGGAAAGCCGCCGCCCGGCGTCGCCGTGCCGAGAACCACCTCCATCGTGCGCGGCTGCGCCGCGGCGGTCGCCGTCATTGCCAGCCCTCCCGTTATCGCGAGCGAGATCAACGTGCTCAGCCGCATGATCGTCATGGATCAGGCCGCAGCCTTCTGGTCTCTGATCTGCGCCAAGGTCGGGCGAGCGAGCAGGCTCGCGACATACTTGCCGATCTTCGGCCAGCGCGCCGCATCGACGGGATGGCCCACCAGCTTGAGATTGACGAAGATGCAGTGAACCGCGATGTCGGCGAGGGTGAGCTTGTTGCTGACCAGGAACGGGCCGGAGATCTGCCGCTCGAGATAATCGAACACCGGCGGGATATCCTTGGTGAGCGCCTGC
Source organism: Allostellaceae bacterium (assembly GCA_036383115.1). Classification (GTDB taxonomy): domain Bacteria; phylum Pseudomonadota; class Alphaproteobacteria; order ATCC43930; family CGMCC-115725; genus DAHUYF01. The sequence goes on along the minus strand of DASVOY010000244.1, from coordinate 1,972 downwards.
TCGACGACGGCCATGTCAGGCTTCTCCTTGAGCAGGTTGGGCCTCACCAGGAGCTGGAAGAACACCTTGCCGGCGGCGGGGATGAGCACGGTGTCGTTGAACTCCTCGAACCACATCATGCGGCCGAACGCCTCGACATCGGCGGGGAACAGCGCCGGCGTCGGGTATTTGCGCTCGAGGTAATGGCAGATGGCCGAGCTGTCGGCGAGGCGGTAGTCGCCGTCGCAGAGCGCCGGAATCTTGCCGAACGGGCTGCAGGCGCGGAAATCCGGCGAGGGATCCTGCGGCACCACCGGGCGGTGCTCGGCGCTGAGTCCCTTCTCGGCGATGAAGCCCAGGGTCTTGCGCACGAAGGGCGACAGGCTGCTACCGTAGACGATCATCTCTCCCTCCCGCGTTCCGCCATATTACCCGGTGAGCGCCGGGTTGTCCTTGATGCCGAGATAGATGCGCTGCACCTGCGGGTCCTTGCCGAGATCGGCGGCCGGGCCTTCAAGCACCGTGCGCCCGGTCTGCAGGACATAGGCGTAATCGGCGATCGCCAGTGCCAGCGGCACCGATTGCTCGGCGAGCAGCAAGGTCAGCCCCTCGCCATGGAGCCGCTGCAAGGTGTCGTAGAGCGCGTCGACGATGGCCGGCGCGAGGCCGAGCGAGGGCTCGTCGAGCATGAGCAGCCTGGGCTCGCTCATCAGCGCGCGCCCCAGCGCGAGCATCTGGCGCTCGCCGCCCGAGAGCGTGCCGGCGCGCTGGCGCCGCCGCTCGGCGAGCCGCGGGAAGATGGCGTAGACGCGGTCGAGCCCTGCGGCGAGCCTGCGCTTGTCGGCGATCGCGGTCGCGCCGAGGCGCAGATTCTGCTCGACCGTCTGGCCGACGAAGAGGCGCCAGCCCTCGGGCGAGAGCGCCAAGCCTTTCGGCACGATGGCGAAAGCGGGCAGGTTGGTGATCGCCTCGCCGCCCCACTCGATGCCACCGCCGCTGGTGCGCACCAACCCCGCGATGGCGTTGAGTGTCGTCGTCTTGCCCGCGCCATTCGAGCCGAGCAGCGCGACCACGCTGCCCTCCTTCACCTCGAGCGAGACATCCGCGACGCCGACGAGATCGCCGTAGCGCACTTCGAGATGCTGGACCGAGAGGCGGGTCATGCCGGCGGCAATGCTCTGGTGCTTGTCGGCCGGCCCGAGGCTAGGCCGCTGCTTTGCAGCCGGCGATCTCGCCGCGGTCGGGGTAATAGCGCGCGGTCATCCGTCCGACATAGCGCTTGAGGTTGTCATGGCGTTCGCCGGCCGTGCGGATCGGCGTTTCGAAGATCGGGCAAAGTCCGCTGGCGATGAAGGCAAACATGGTCGCGTCGATGCCCGAAGGCTCCGTGCCCATGAAGAACGGCTTCTGGCCGAGATAATCGGCGATGGCGGTGATCGACCGCGTCGCCAGGGCAATGATCTCGGCCGGCGAATGGCGGCCCATGCCGTGGGCGTGAAGCGCGCTGCGTACCTTGCGCCGGACCATCGCAATGACGATCGGGCGCAGCGGCGCAGGAACGGCACGGAAGAAATGGCGCGGGCCTCTGTTGAAGTTGGCGTCATCAATCCACCGCGCGTCGAGCACGGCCCAGTAGAGATTATCCTCCGCCATCTTCTCGAAAGCCCAGGCGATCGCGCGCTGTTCGCCGGTCAGCCCGCGGTCGAAATCGATCCCGTATTTCTTCTCGAGGTGCCAGCGGATGAAGGTGGAATCGGCGATGCGCTCGCCGTCGTCATCGATATAGGGCAGCTTGCCCTTGGGCGCCTTGCCCAGGCCCTTGGGATCGGTGCGGTACGAGAGGCCGGCCATCTTCAGAAGCGTCTCCGCCTTCATCACGAACGGGCTCGGGTCGGGCAGGTCGAAGGCAGGTCCGAAAGTGTAGAGCGTGATCATCGTCGAGCTCCCGCATCGGGCAGGCTGCGATAGTACCAGACGCAATCGCCCGTACAAC
>DASVOY010000243.1:0-3874 GCA_036383115.1 Allostellaceae bacterium | reverse complement strand
GGCGCCGATATTCTCGCCGAGCTGCGGCTCCACCAGGATGATCGTCGGTCCGCCACCCAGTGACCGGCGGCGATGATCCGTGCCGGCCATGGCTAGCTCCGCCGTCCCGCGCGCCAGAGCTTGTAGGTCAGGCTGTCATGGAGCGCGTTGTAGGAAGCGTCGATGACGTTGGTCGAGACGCCCACCGTCGACCAGCTCTCGCCGCCGACATCGCTCGTGGCGATCATCACCCGCGTCACCGCCTTGGTGCCCTCCTGCGGCGTCAGTATGCGCACCTTGTAGTCGGTGAGGCGGATCTGCTCGAGCTCGGGATAGACCGGGATCAGCGCCTTGCGCAACGCGGTGTCGAGCGCGTTCACCGGGCCGTTGCCCTCGGCCACCGTCATCAGCGTCTCGCCGCCGACATCGACCTTGATCGTCGCCTCCGACAGCGTCACCAGCTCGCCGCGCGCGTTCCAGCGCCGCTCATCCAGCACGCGGAAGCTCTGCAGCCGGAAAAACTCCGGCACGCTCTCGAGCGCGCGGCGCGCCAAGAGCTCGAAGCTCGCCTCGGCGCCGTCGTAAGCGTAGCCCTGGAACTCGCGCTCCTTCACCTCTTCGAGCAGCCGTTCCAATTTGGGGTTCTTGGCGTCTAGCTCGATCCCAGCCTCGCGCAGCCGCGACACGATAGTGGAGCGGCCGGCCTGATCGGAGACGAGGATATGGCGCTGGTTGCCGACCGTTTCCGGCGGGACGTGCTCATAGGTCCGCGGGTCCTTCTCGACCGCGGCGACGTGGAGCCCCGCCTTGTGCGCGAAGGCCGAGGCGCCGACGTAAGCCGCGTGCCGGTTGGGCGCGCGGTTCAACAGCTCGTCCAGCAGCCGCGACAGCTGCGTCAGGTGGCGCAGCCCCTCCTCGCTCACGCCGACCTCGAAGCCCTCGGCGTAGCCCGGCTTCAGCATCAAGCTTGGGATGAGCGACACCAGATTGGCGTTGCCGCAGCGCTCGCCGAGGCCGTTCAACGTGCCCTGCACCTGGCGCACTCCGGCGCGGATCGCGGCGAGGCTGTTGGCGACGGCGTTCTCGGTGTCGTTATGAGCGTGGATGCCGAGCTTCGTGCCCGGCACGTGCCGCACGACCTCGCCGACGATGCGCTCGACCTCGTGCGGCAGAGTGCCGCCATTGGTGTCGCACAGCACCATCCAGCGCGCGCCTGCCGCTTCCGCCGCCTTGAGGCAGGCGAGTGCGTAATCGGGCTTGGATTTGTAGCCGTCGAAGAAATGCTCGGCGTCGAACATCGCCTCGCCGCCCCGCGCCACCGCCGCCGCGATCGATTCCCGGATGAGTTCCAGGTTCTCCTCGAGCTTAATGCCGAGCGCAAGCGTGACGTGAAAATCCCATCCCTTGCCGACGAGGCAGGTGCCGGCGGATTTCACGCCGAGGACGGCGGCGAGGCCCGGATCGTTGGCGGTGCTGCGGCCGGGCCGCTTGGTCATGCCGAAGGCGATGAGCTTGGCGCGCTTGAGGCTCGGCGGCGCGGCGAAGAAGCTGGTATCGGTCGGGTTGGCGCCGGGCCAGCCGCCCTCGACGTAATCGACGCCGATACGGTCGAGCGCCTGGGCGATGGTGTGCTTGTCCTGCACGCTGAAATCGACGCCCTGCGTCTGCGCCCCGTCGCGCAGCGTGGTGTCGAAGAGATAAAGGCGCTCGCGTGCCATGATCTTTCCCTACGTCGCGCGCCGCCAAGTGGTGCCGCCCGGCCCATCTTCGAGGAGAATGCCGCGGATCGCCAGGTGATTGCGGATGCGGTCGGCCTCGGCGAAATTGCGCGCCTTGCGCGCGGCGTTGCGCTGGGCGATGAGCCCGTCGATCTCCGAGACCTCGCGAGCGCCGCCCTTGAGCCAGGCATCGGGATCCTGCTGCAAGAGCCCGAGCACCGCGCCGCTTGCCAACAGCTCGCCCTTGAGCCGCGCCTGGTCCATTGGCTCCGTCGCCTTGTTCAGTTCGCTCAGGACGTCGTGCAGCGCGGCGAGCGCGAGCGGCGTGTTCAGGTCGTCGACGAGCGCCGACTCGACGCGCGGCGGCAAGCCGGTCGCGGCGGGCTCGATGTCGCTCACCTGGCGGAGCGCGAGATAGAAGCGGTCGAGCGCATGCTTCGCCTCGGCGAGGCGCTCCGAGGTCCAGTCGAGCGGGTCGCGGTAATGGGTCATCAGCAGCGCATAACGAGCCGCCTCGCCCGGCGCCTCGGCGAGCACGTCGCGGATGGTGCGGAAATTGCCGAGCGATTTCGACATCTTGGCGCCGTCGACCAGCAGCATCGCGTTGTGCACCCAATAGCGCACGAAGGGCTTGCCGTGATGGGCGGAGACGCTCTGCGCGACCTCGTTCTCGTGGTGCGGGAAGATTATGTCGAGGCCGCCGCCGTGAATGTCGAAGGTGTCGCCGAGATGCGCCTCGCTCATCGCCGAGCATTCGATGTGCCAGCCCGGCCGGCCGCGGCCCCAGGGGCTATCCCAGCCCGGGAGATCGCCCGGCGACGGCTTCCACAGCACGAAATCGGCGGGGTCGCGCTTGTAGGGCGCCACCTCGACCCGCGCCCCGGCGATCATCTCGTCGCGCGAACGGCCGGAGAGGCGGCCGTAGTCCCGCGTGCTGGCAACCGAGAAGAGCACGTGCCCGTCGGCCACATAGGCATGATCCGAGGCGATCAGCCGCGCGATCATGTCGATCATCTGCGGGACGTGATCGGTGGCGCGCGGCTCGATGTCGGGCAGGAGTGCGCCGAGCGCCGCCACATCCTCATGGAACGCGGCGGCGGTGCGCTCGGTCAGTGCGCGGATGTCCTCGCCACTCGCCTTGGCGGCGGCGTTGATCTTATCGTCGATGTCGGTGATGTTTCGGGCATAGTGGACATGCCCGGCGCCGTAGAGGTGGCGCAGCAGGCGGTAGAGCACGTCGAAGACGATGACCGGCCGCGCATTGCCGATATGGGCGAGGTCGTAGACCGTAGGGCCGCAGACGTACATCCGCACATTCTTCGGGTCCAAAGGCTCGAAGACTTCCTTGCGGCGGGTCAGCGTATTGTGAAGAAAGAGCGGCACGGTTTGCGTTCGGTGGGCCAGGTCGCGACCGGCGAGGCCTAGCAGATTCCGCAACCGCGGTCCATGCGGGAGCCCAACGCGCTCGCGGCGGCGGCGGCTCTAGACGCGATCTTTGTACCCGCAATGCGATGGAGGAATCACGACGGTGGCGACTTCGGCCAACTCCTTCGAGCGATACACCAGCCGCAGCTGTATGCCCTGCGTCAGCAATCGCTTGTAGTCCGGGCTGGAACAGGCCTGACCCAACAGTTTATCGGACATGGCGGTCTGGAATTCCTCCCAGCCCGGCTCCGTCTCGCTGCGGTCGGTGATCGTCAGGTAATACGCCAGCTCGGCATCGCCCGCCTTCACGTTATCCAGCCGCGTGTCACCGTCGACCATCATGGGAAGCCGCTTGTTGATCTCGGTTGCGACGGTCGCGAGATCGACAGCCGAGGCAGACCCCGACGTCGTGGCCGCTCGCAAATCATCCACCAGCAGCCAGATCCCGAACAGCGAGACGATGGGGCCAAGCCATTTCAGGCTCTGAGCCAGGCGGCTGGCTTGGTCCCTCGCTCTCAAGATCCCATAACCGTAAAGCGTGCAAAGCACTCCGCCCGCGATCGGGATGCCGCCGTCGACGATAGCCGGCAGCCAATTCATGGCATATCCGCCGTGGCCGGTGCTTCCCGCCGTCGATCAGCCCGTCACGAAGTGGAAGGAGTCCAGGAACCGTGCGACGCTGGGATTCGCGTCATACCCCGCCGGGCCCACCACCAGGCTCTGGTACAGCACGGCTCTGCGCGTCTGATCCC